>JBAXBD010000303.1:0-7471 GCA_037142165.1 Schlesneria sp.
ATTCGAAAAGACCCATTGCTAAAGTGTGGAGGCTTTAGATGCGATTGCCCTGACCCTTCGTTGCTTGATCAATACACCGATCAAATGGAAACCACAATGAGCGTCACACACTACAAAAGATAAACAGCAGGAGCAGCGAAAACGTTCGTCGGTCGCATGATTTAATTTTTTAACCGAGGCTGCGCCGGCCTGAAACGATTGGCATTTGGCATGCCACAAGGTTTACCTGAGCATGATACCGTGAAACCTTCAACACGCCCGTGAATTTTCAATGAAAAAGTAGAAACACAATCCACCGCTTGATGAAGGATTCGTTATCCGAACACTAGTAACACTGAACAATTTATTTAAACGATTAATTGAAAAAGATTTCGCGCATGTTAACACTCCATTTTCGGGGTCATGCAGGATCATTTCTTCGGAGACTCATCGGGCGAAGTCGGAAGAGTTTGTCGGAATCTTCACAAAGCAATGCTCCAACGGAGAAACTTGTTTCAGCCATGGGACCGTTTCTCCAGCCGGTTACTGATTTTGAGAAATTGGTAACGAAACAAAATCGGCGTGAAACCGTTGATTCACGTTGAAAACGGCAGCATCATTGATGTCTGTTAAGGCAGGAAGGGGTCTCGTCGAAATAACCGGATTCAGGTTCATTTTTCCCGTCAATTCCCGGAAAAGACGTCGTACGGCTTAACGGCTAGAACCAAACGAAAGTTCAGGCTTTGGGCGAAGCCTTGCCGAACGGGCATTTCCTTCCGATACTGATGGAGTGAGCGATTGGATTCGTGATCGCCATGCTTCACTTCCTTTCGTCGCTTGCATTTCCCACTGAGATTTAAGGACCAACCGATGAAGACCCGGTTGTTAATGTGGCCAGTCTGGCTGTTGTTGATCACTATCTCGACGCGCCCGCTTGTGGCCGAAGAACCGTACCTCGAGTTCCTGCAAGGGCTTCGTGAGCGAAATTATTTCGATTATGCCCTGATCTACCTTGATCAGCTCGCTCTTCGTCCATCCTTGCCGGCAGAGATGCGGCAACTCATTCCTTACGAAAAAGCGGTCACACTGCGCGAAAACGCCAAAACCCTACGCAGTCCTGAAAAGCAGCTTGAACAGCTAGACCAGGCACTTGCGTTTCTTGACCAATTCGTGCAGGAAAACCCTAATCACTCATACAGTGGCGATGCGAACTCAGACCGGGCTGAAATCCTGAGACAAAAGGCCGAAGTCGAAATATTCCGATCGAAATCTCCCGCAAATCAGGGGAGCAAAGCAGAATTTCAGCGACGTGCACGTGAATTGGTACAAAAGGCACGAGACGTTGTGAAGCTTGCATTCGACCAGCACGAAGCGGCGTTCAAAAAGTTCCCGCCATATATCGACGAGCAAAAAGAGCCTAAGCTTCATGCCGAACGAGTACGCGTTGAACGAAGCATGATCCTTGAATCTCTCAGTCTAGGCAAATGTACCTATGACGAAGCGCAGACCTACGATCCTTCCGCACCGCAATTCAAACAATTGCTGAATCAGGCAGCAGATGAATTCGAAAAGATGCATCAAAGGTATCGTAGCCAGATGGGAGGGCTACATGCCCGGGCATGGCAGGGAAAATGTTTTGAAGAACAGGGAGATTTACAGAAGGCACTTGGGATCTATAACGAGTTGCTCGATCATCCCGGCGACGACCCCCTGCTCCAGAGCCTGAAATCACAGACGTTGCAATTCAAACTGATCTGTCTTCATGCGAGAAACGACTACCAATTGATCGTCGACCTGGCGGATGATTGGTTGAAAAAGAACAGCAACGAATCCAGGACAGCGGTCGGCCTGGGAATTCAATGGGAACAAGCTCGCGCCCTTGATGCGTTAGGCGACAATCGAAATCTGCCCAAACCAGATCAAGAGCGATTCTGGCGACAGGCTCGTACGACCGCCCAGCAAATCAGCCGTTTTCCTGGCGAATACAAAGACGTCTCACTGTCGTTAGCGCAGCGGCTGCAGGTCAAGCTCGGTGGCAAAGAGAAAAAGCCCGAGGACTTCGAAACGGCGTTTGGACTGGGACGCCAATCCTTCAACACGGCACAAGAAGTCAAAAAAGAGTTGGATGCCGCAGTCAGGACTCAAAAACCTGCCGATGAAATGGTGCGGTTAAAGCAAGACTGGTCCAACGAGCTGAATGACGCCGCGAAAAACCTTGAACTGGCGATGGTGTTGACTAATCGTCGCGACAACGCGAAGGACGTCGCCACTGCTCGACTTCTACTCGCCTACACGAATTTCTATCTGCATCGCAATTACGAAGCAGCGATTCTGGCCCAATTCGTCGCTCGTACAACAAGCGATGACGAAGGAAGTGTCGCTTTGGACGCTGCTCATATGGCCATGGCTGCCTTCGTTCAAGCGTACTACGACAACAAGGCCGACGCCGATAAAAAACAGGACGAAATGCGGCTGACGATTAAGGCCGCAAATCTGATCGCAAATCGCTGGCCCGAGAGCGACAAAGCGAACGAGGCTCGGATGACCCTTGGTTCACTGTATACGTCTGCGAAAAAGTATATCGAAGCGGCCGAATGGTATAGTAAGGTCCCCGAGAGCGACGCAAAGTTTCCTGAAGCACAGTTGGCCGCCGGACAAGCCTACTGGCTTGCTTTCGGTTCGTCTGTTGGAATGCCGCAGGAATCGCGACCAAGCCCTGAAAAACTTGCGGAATGGAAGGCTGCGGCAGACCGGTACTTGCGATCGGGTATTGAGAAACTTTCCGCTACTCTACCCAAAGAAGGGGCTGTGCCACTGGAACTTGTCAGTGCCAAGATCTATCTCGCGGAAATCCTTCTCAGCCAGGGAAAAGAAAATGACGCGATCAAGATGCTTCAGGACGAACCTCAATCTTTGATCAAGGCCATTGCCGTCCCCGATGAATCTCAACGACCCGAAAAGGGAATCCACGGTCGTTTGATCGCAAAGACCGTTTATAAATTGCTGTTGCGATCATATATCGGCCTTGGTCCTGACAAGCTGAACGATGCTCGGGCAACCATGAAAACTCTTGAAGCCATCGCATCAGGAGATCCCAGTTCAGACCTGACCCATCTGTATGTTGACTTGGGAAAAGGATTAAAGACGGAATTAGAACGGTTTCGTAGTAACGGTGAAACAGAACGCTTTAACAAACTGATGGAAGCCTTTGAGACATTCCTGGATGACATGTATAAGAAGCAGGAAGGCCAGACACTGGGATCGCTCAGTTGGATCGGAGAAACGTATTTTGCGTTGGGAGAAATCTCAACGGATGCGTCGAAAACTGCCAGTTATTACGACCGTGCCGCTTCAGCCTTCAATGGGGTTCTGACACGTGCGCAGGCCGATTCGGCGTTCGCTACTGCGGATCAATTGCTGAACGTTAAAGTTCGACTGGTTCGCTGCAATCGTTTAAAAAAGGACTTCACCGGTGCCGAAAAGCTTCTCAATGAAGTTCTCAAGGCAAGAGGTAACGATCTGCGAACGCAAATTGAAGGCGCCTCTGTCTTTCAGGACTGGGGATCAAACGGTGACCACAAAAAGCTAGTCACTGCGATCGGCGGCAATAAGGAAATCGGGCTGTGGGGATGGGGAGGAATTGCGAAACGAATTCAACAGCAGAAGAATTTCTCCGAACGGCCAGACCTGGTCGACAGCTTTCTCGATGCTCGCTATAGCGTATCACTTTGTCGGTTCCGATATGGAAAGGAACTTGCCCCAAAAGACAAACAAAAGGCGTTGGATCTTTGCGCCATGGAATTGGTCGGTTCGTCTTCCATCATGAGAACCGTGCCTGATGATAAGCGAGCCAAGCTTAACGAACTTTATCGCGAAGTATTGCGAGAATCCGGCAAGCCCGTCACCGATCTGCCTTGGTCAGTAGAAGCTCCGATTGAACAAACGAAGCCGAAAGAAATCGTCGACTCCGAAGATAAAACAAAAGAGACGGAAAACATTACGGCGAGTCAACCGGAAGCCGTGACCCCGAAAAAGACACAACAGCCGAAAAATAATGACACGTTGACATTCACCATCTTCCTCCTGAGTGTCCTTTGTGGAGTTGGCGTGCTTGGCTGGGTGTTATTTAAGGGAGGTAAGAAGACCGCGAAGCCAAAGACGCTCAGCCGCATCGAAGAACCGGTATCGTTCTCGGGCATTGCGGTGGAGAAACCGCAAGCCCCATCCTTTTCCGCACCGATTGCTCCAAAACCGCGGCCAAAACCAACGACTTCGGCTGGAACCGGGGCAACCGCCGCTCAACCGACAGCACCGAAACCTGTGACGAAAACACCGTCACGAACCGAAGGAGGAACGGTCCCCTCACCGAAGCCTCGTCCGAAACCACCGACGCCTCCTGCGGCGGAATGAAAATAGAAACCTGGGATCGCTTAGTTCACGGCGTCGCCGGCACAAAATGGGACCTATAAGACTTATAAGTCCTAAGAAACCTATAAAACTACTGAAGTTATGAAATAAAGGAGCCTCGATGAAGACGTTTTTCCGCAATGTGTGTTTCGTATCGGTGACGATCGTTGCACTGCCGCTGAACTCGCTTTTTGCCATCGACATCATCACGAAGAAAAGCGACGGGAAACGTGTGAATGGCAATATCTCGTCGATGTCGAAGACCGAGTTGACGCTGAAAAAAAACCAGGGTGAACCCGAAATTGTCAGTGCCAATGACATTGCTGCCATCGAGTGGGAATGGGGTGGTGGCGAATTAAAGCTGGGTTACAGCGACGAAAACGGAGGGCGGTACGATTCCGCCACCCAGCGACTTCTGAAAGCAAAAGCCGACGCCAAATCACCGAGTGATTTTTTGAGGGGTGAGTTCGACTATATTATCGCAAGAATCGCGGCCAGGCAGGCCTTGGCCGATCCTGAAAAGCGCCAACAGGCCATTCAAAAGTTGATCGCGGCTCAAAAGGGATATCCTGATCACGTTCGATTCTACGAATCGGTATTGCTGCTCAGCCAAATTCAATTAGCGGAAAAGGATTTTGCTGGAGCACGTTCGACGCTGGAAAAATTATCGCAGGCTCCTTGGAACGATTTGAAGCTTGCGGCGCAGATTGCCGAGTCGCGTGTGCTCGTCGCAGAAGGAAAAATTGACGAAGCAATCACCGGATTTGAAGCGATTGTCGCTTCGGCAGGAGATACTCCTGCCGACATTTCACGAAAATTCGAAGCAATGCTTGGACATGCACGAGGGCTAATTGCCCAGACAAAATTTGACGAGGCGCTCAAGATTCTTGACGTTGTCACGGAAAAGGGTCCAGCCGAAGATTCCACCGTTCAGGCCGAAGCCTATATCCTTCAAGGCCAGGCGCTACAGGGTCTGGGACGAACGAAAGAAGCGGCTCTGGCGTATTTGCATGTCGACATCCTTTTTCCAAAGGAAGCGGGATTCCATGCAGAAGCACTCTATCAAATGAGCAACCTGTGGAAACTGGTTCAACACCCGGATCGCAGTGCCGAAGCGGCGGGAAAACTGGTTCAAATCTATCCCAATAGCGAATGGAGAAAGAAATTGGTTGGGAATGAATGACGGAATCACCAGTGTTTCAAAATATCTGCATTGAATGGAGACGTCGCAGCCAAACTGACGTGGCCTCCGTCATTAACTGTTTTGGAATCTCGCGTTCCGGGCATAATCCTCTGGCATCGGGAGCAATGGATACATAGAATCGGGGAGGTCGTCTGATCGCGACTGACGGGTTATGGATGACTGCTGAGACGAAGGAGTGTTTCACGTGAAGGGATTTACAATGAACCAGACATGTGTTCGCAGCCGCTTTTGGCGTTTGGTTCTCGCCGTGCTGGTAGGATGGATGTCTTTAGGACTACCACAATCAGCTTCGAACGCGCAGGATGAAGGACGCCCGGCTATCCGGGATGACATCGGCAGATTGGGTGTTGAAGGGAATACATCCGAAGTCAGGAAGCCGCAGGAATCGTTACTGGCATGGATGATTCGTGCATCGGGAATATTTGGATTTCTGATCATGCTGGTCTTATTCGCCATGATCGCGATTATCATGATGATCGCCCTGCAGCTTCGCCGTGACAATTATCTTCCGTCTTCTTTCATTGAAGATTTTGAACAGCAACTTCAGGCGAAGGACTATCAAGGTGCCTACGAATCGGCCAAAGGGAGCGATTCATTTATCGGTCGCATCATGGCCGCCGGAATGGGAAGACTTTCGCGCGGATATGACGAGGCTGTTGAGCAAATGCAGCAGGTAGGTGAAGACGAGACAATGTCCATGGAACACAAGATTGGTTACCTGGCCCTGATCGGCTCGATCGCTCCCATGCTTGGGCTGCTTGGCACGGTTCAAGGCATGGTGATGGCGTTTCAAGTGATTGCAAACTCGACAACTTCGCCGAAACCTTCGGAACTGGCCGACGGAATCGCCACCGCGTTATTTACAACGCTCGAAGGCTTAGTCGTCGCGATCCCGGCGATCGTTTTCTATTCGCTGTATAAGAATCGTCTGGCTCGATTTCTGATGGAATGTGGATTCGTCGCCGACAATCTGATGAAGAACTTCCAGAATATTGGAAAGCCAATGGCACCCGCAACAGCCAATCGATCAAGCGTTGGCTCAAGCACAGCAGTTCCTGCCGCCCCGCACTTCCACTAATCAGAACACGGGCGTTGTGACGTAGCATGGGCTTTAGCCCGTGCCACGAGACAGTTAAGGCGAGGGGCTGCCTAAAATAAAACAAGCCGACAACGACGGAGCGTTGAAATGAAAATGCGGAAGATCGAGATGGGGTTTACGGAGCCTGACATGACTCCCGTGATCGACATCGTATTCCAGTTGCTCACTTTCTTCATGATTGCCATCAATTTCGAAAACACCAAAGCCGACGAACGAGTGAAACTCCCAAAGGATACACTCGCCAAACCACCTTTGGTAAAACATGAACACGAACTGGTCTTAAACTTCGGCTATCAGCGGTTTCCGTCAGGTGAGCCAAGAAAATCCAGACCCGAAGTCTTCTACAACGAACGATACGTCGACGTTTACGACATCTCACCGGACCTCGAACAAGAAAAACGGGTCATGGAGCGTGTTCACGGACAAAACGCGATGAAAGACGTGACCGTCCTGATCAGGGCCGACTCAGAAATCCCGACGGGGCTTGTTCAAGAACTTATCAGGAAGTGCCAGGAAGCGGGCTTCAGCAAGTTCTCGCTTCGCGCCACTTCAGAGGAGGCCTGACGATGAAGCTGCGAAACCGCTCAAGCGGGCCGACAAAAGTCGAAATTCCGATGGCCCCGATGATCGACATCGTCTTTCTGCTGCTGATTTTCTTCATGCTGAATCTAAAAATTGTTTCCCCTGAAGGGAACTTCAATATCAATTTGCCCATCAGTGCGCCGTCCGCCGCTGCCGCTGAACTCACCCTGCCAGAAATCAAAGTCAGCATGGTTTCGGAT
>JBAXBD010000304.1:0-7470 GCA_037142165.1 Schlesneria sp.
TAACCGAGGAAATCCTGGCCTATCCCGATGACGACCTCATTCGCGGCGAACGGCACATGGATCGCACCATTTTCACCGGGCAGATACTCATGCCCCGACAGCCACAGCGACGCGTCCTTAACTTGTTCGTTTTTCTCATTGAGAATTGTAAACACGTGGCCCACCGGACCGGTCCGGACCAGGTAACGGAGTCGGCCTTTCCGAATCAGGGCACGGCTGCTCCGGCCGTTTCCGATGAAATCGACGACGTAAATGCCTGGTTTTTCAAGCTGAGGAAATTCAAACGTTTTGGCGACGCGTCGCAGCGGAGGCTCGCCCGTCGGATGGGTCTGCTCGACGTTCGCGACCAGGCCATCCAGGCTGATGTCCGTGTCGATCTCTTTCAATTGAGCCCGGTAAAATGCTTTCGTGTTGATCTCAAAGACTTTCACGATCAGGGTGCCGACATTTTTCAGGTAAAGGTCGAGCTTGACTGGTTCGTCCGGCGCAAACTGTGTCTTGTTCGTGAAGGCAAAGTCGAGATCAACTCGGTCTTTGAGTTGTTGAAATTGTGCGGGAGGAAGCTGCGACGCCCATTGTTCGGCATCACCTAATTCATTCACGATTTTGACTTCGGCAAACAGGTGCTGAAGGTAAACGTCATTCAGATAGGGATCGAACTCTTTCGTATTTGGAGCATTTACAAGAAATGCGGCCAGATAACTGCGAACCAGCGGTTCGTCATCGCCGATCGGTGGAAGCAACGTGGCCGCGACATAGTTGGCATTGAGATCGCAAGAGGAATTTTTGAAGGCCTCGGATTCGGTAATACGCTTGGAAAGATAACCGACCCGTCGTGGAAGCTTCAGGTATTCGACAAACCGCTCTTTGTTGAGATTGCCTCGCTTTCGGTCAAGCACCAGCCGGTGATACTGCACGTGCGCTTTTAACGAATTATGCACCGGCGCAAGTCGATTGGTGAATTTGGCAAGTCGATCGAGCCAGGCTTCCAACCGGCTCGGGTCGCGCTGCCAGTCTTCGTCGGCGGTCGGCTGCAGTTTTACCAGATAGGCCAGAACAAACGTTTGATTGTTCAGCAGGTCTGGTATTCCCTTCGCTAACTCTTCCAGTTGAGGAATCAGCAATTGTCGATGGATCCCCAGCGATCCAAATCCGCCTGAATTGAGGTGTTTCAGGTCATCGACGACGAGCTTCACAAGTTTTTCGTGGTCAGGACGGGAAAGTCGCGACAGCAAGCTGCGGCGTTGATTTGCCCCAAGTTCCGTATCAACTAACCAGTCAAGGGCGGTCTCTTCGAACGAGTTCGTATGATCGGTCGTGACAGCGTTGGCTCGTGTCAGATACGCGTTGCGTGAAATCAATGCCGGATCGAGTGTCGTCGGGAGATTCGGCTCCTGGTTCAGCTCTTCCTTCTGATGCGGGTAGTTCAGCCCCAACCGGCCTCGCAGAAACTCCAGCGTTTTTTGCGGATTCTTGTCGTAGGTGGCGAGGGCGTACCGCGTCCGAATTTCCGAGACTCGCTGTGTCTCTCCATGCCGCTGAACCCAGGCGGTGATCAGACTGTCAATTTTGTCGAACTGCTCGGTCTGCAGATAATGCAGTGCATGGTAATAGCTGAATTCTTCCGTGCCGGGGACCAGTTGTTTCAGCACTGCGGCCCGATCTTTGGCGAGCACAAAATCTTCGACAAAGTCGATTTCCCCGCCGAATCCCGTCGACATCCAATTCATAGCCAATACTCCGATCAGTGCGAGGCGTCGCATGTTTGCTCCTGATTGTCGTAGACGTGCTGACAATTCGAGATGAGTTCCCGTCATAGTCTGCGAAAGAAATTCGAGTTTGACGAGTGAATGAGACGTGCATGTCGCGAGAAAGTTCCCGAAAACTCCCGCAATCTCTATGAGTTCGTCTTATTATTCGCCGCTTCAAAATGGCCGCTTTTTCCACCCCGTTTCTCAAGCAAACGGGCCGGGCCGAGTGTCATCGTCCGATCAACGGATTTGCACATGTCGTAGATCGTCAAGCTGGCGACCGTGACCGCTGTCAATGCTTCCATCTCAACCCCGGTTCGTCCGTGGACACGAACCGTCGCTTCGATTCGAACTGTAGCGTGATCGACCGCAGCCAGAGTCAAGTCAACGCCGTCGATACCCAACGGATGACAGAGTGGAATAAGATCCGCCGTCCGCTTGGTCGCCATGATGCCCGCGAGCCGTGCGACTTCGAACACGTCTCCTTTGGCAACCTGACGATTGAGGATCAGCGACAATGTGGCGGGTTGCATCTGGACGAACGTCTCTGCACGAGCCATGCGGAGCGTCACCTCTTTCGCGCCGACGTCGACCATCCGGCTTTGGCCTTGCTCATCGAAATGCGACAATTCGGACATGCAGGACCTTTTCAGACTTTACGAATAAAATCAGCGGCGAAAGTGCGTATCTTTTGTCCGTTCAAGACATGGAAGACGCGCAGTTGCTGGATCGTTTCCTGGCTGAATTTCGCCAGTGGAACGTGAATCAACTTCTTGCCGAATTTCTTGGCTAATTGACGCCAGGCCAGACCGGGCGGGCCGTGACTGAGCAGCGCAACATGCCGTTCTTTCGCGTGATAGCAGGCGGAAGCCAGCAGTCGCTCTTCCAAGGTATCGGTAAAGTCGAAACGCGGATTCGTCCAGATATCGGGGATTGGTCGCGGCGGAAACAAGAACACGGCTCCTCCGTACGAGGCCTGACCGATCCCGGGACCAACGAGTTCCTGAAGATAATTCGTCGCGAAAAGTGCCAGGGTCGATTCGTCGTGATGCTCGGCATGCCAGGTGACTCGCCACGGATAATCGCGCGGATCAGCCGGGCTGTCGAACAACATCACCACGCAGTCGAGTGTGCCGCGAGTCGGTGGCAGGACTTTGACGTACAGATTCCCCGAATGCCAGTTTCGCAGAGTTTCGCGGATATCGAGCCCATCTTTCAGACTGGTCGAGAATTTTTCGCTGCGGGCCAGGTCCGTGCCGAGCAGATTGAGCGCGGTGTCTTTGACGTGCGTTCGAAACTTTTCGATGGCGACGTCTTCAGGGGGCCAACTGCATTGGCGATGCGGGTTCCATTGCATCAGCCAATCTTCCTGCTGTGGCTTCGGTGGTTCTGGTTTGAGCTTGCAGCTTCTCCATTCCAGGGCTTGCCCCGGTAGACGGTTTTTCAAGCCGACCATCGTGCCGTCAGGCAATTGACCTCGATCAATCCCCAATCGAATCAACGGATACGGAATTCGACCATCGAATGGATATTCCCGAGCGGCGTCGGCAAGTGCGATGGCGAACTGATCCCCGGCGATTTGTTTGGCCGCGACGATCAACGTGTAAAGTGTCGGAGACAAGCGTCGTTCGGTCAGCGTCAGATTACGAACATATTGCAAAAAGACACGCAATAATTTGGGCGTGATCTTTCGAGCTCGTTTACCGAGGTTTTTCTGATACCGATCCCGAGCCGCCAGCAGCATCGCCTTGACGCCGTCGATAGAAAGGTTTTCGTCCTCACCCAGTTCTGATCGGGCTCGTTCGTAAAGACCCGTGATGTATGGCAATTCACCCAGGCCAAACAACAACGTCCCAGGGTCGACGGCATAGATGGAAGTCGATTCGATCTCATCGTCGATACTGTCACATGCCGCTCGTTCGACATATGCCTCGCGGATCCAGGGCCAGTCAAGCAGCGAGCAGATGAACAAGATTTTCGAGTGGCGTTTCTCCAGTTCATGAAGTCGCTCAGCCATGAATGTCACCCGGTCACGAGGCTGGCCCTCGTGCCCCCGGGGAATGCTCGGAAGGACCGCTGCGGCGAATTTCTCAGGCGAGACATGCTTCAAAACATAGGGGTCAGGAAGGACGCCGAAATAGGTTTCGAACTGGGCCGTTTCGAGATCAATAAACGCCCGCGGCATCCGCTCTTCCATCGCGATTCGCAGGCCAGTGATGACCCCTTGGCAGGGATCAATCGGAACGTAACTGGCCGCACGCGGCTGGCCGATATTCCCGTCGACTTCGTTGTCGTCGTCGAATCCGGTCCATTCTCTTGGGGTTACTGGCGGGGCTTCGGGCTGAACGACAAAAGAGACGCTCGGGAGGAACTCGATCGCACGTTCCACATCGTGCTGAAACGACGGCGGCAGTGGAACTGCCAGGCAATCGAATTGGTCCGAAAGCATCATTCGCCGGACTTCGATGGCAAAATCACCACTACCGTGAATGATCGGCAGGCACCAGATCTTGTCGCTGAATTGAAGTGCGTTCATGATGGCGTCGTGCTTTGTCAAACGTCTAAGTCACAAGTCTGTGCCACTGCTTCGTAGTCTTCGGAGAAGCAGTCTCTTCTTCTTATACCGTTCAAAGTGCACTGCGTGACCGAAGACGGTCTCATAGTCGCACACAAGTTTAAACGGTTGTCAAACCACCAGCCTGGTGAAATCATGCGACGCCGTCGTCCCTGCCGCTTCAACTCCTGCCACCACCGTTCCATTCGCCACTGAAGACTTCGGTTGCCGGACCTGTCATGAAGACTTCACCCCCGGCAGACCATTCGAGTTGAAGGTCACCGCCACGAAGATGAGCCGTCACCGTCCGCTCCGTCCGTCCCGTCAGGGCGGCAGCGACGGCCGAGGCACACGCGCCTGTACCGCAAGCCATTGTTTCACCACTCCCGCGTTCCCAGACTCGCATGATGAATTCGGTGGGGGAGACAATTTGTATGAACTCCGCATTCACTCGGCGCGGAAACGCCGGGTGCCGTTCAATCTGAGGGCCGACTCGCAACACCCAGCCGTCATTGACTTCGTCGACGAAGGTGACGCAGTGCGGGTTTCCCATCGAAATGCACGACACATTAATCGTCTTGCCGGCGACTTCCAGTGGGACATTCAACGGTGGGTCACCGGGAAGTAAGGTCGGAATACGGGCCGATTCAAGGATCGGCGTTCCCATGTTGACCCGCACCCGGTCGATCAGCCCGTCACGTCCAGCGGTCAACTGCATCGTCAACACGCCTCGACCCGTTTCGATTTTCAATTCGGGCTTTTTTGCAATCCCCCGGTCATAGACGAACTTGGCAACACACCGGATGGCATTTCCACACATCTCGGATTCGCTGCCGTCTGCGTTGAACATGCGCATGCGAGCGTCTGCGACTTCCGACGGGCAGATCAGAACCAGACCGTCGCCGCCGATCCCGGTATGTCGGTCGCTGACCAGGATTGAGGTCCCCGGAATATCCTGAGGAGGCTGCTCACGAAAGCAGTCTACGTAAATATAGTCGTTACCCGCTCCGTGCATCTTCGTAAAACGCATACTGGCTTGCTCACAAAATCAATTTACTTGACTGACCCGGACATACGACCGACTATTTTGCCGCGACCACCAGTGGTTCGTCAAAGACTCGGGTCGACGCACATCCATTATTGCAGGTACGGCCGAGGTCCTCTGCGTAAAGTGCAGTACCAGCATCGGTCGGATACGACCCGTCGATGCAAGCCTGGCAAAGCGATTTGGCAGGCAAATCGACGCTGCGAGCGATTGCACTGCGTGACAGGTAACGCAAGCTGTCGGCGCCGATTGCATCGGCCATTTCACGCTCAATTTCCGGCGTCAATAGTTCACCCTCTTCCATGAACCTGGGTGCGAACAATTGACTGGTTGTCGACATATCAATTCCGTAAAAACACGGAGCGACAATCGGCGGGCAGGCGTCTCGCACATGAACTTCACGCACATGGCCACGGTCGCGAAGTTGTGAGATCAGAACTTTCATCGTTGTCGAACGAACGATCGTGTCTTCCACCAGCAGCACTCGTTTTCCCGCCAGAACTTCCGGAAGGGGCGTATACTTCATGCGGACTTTGTCTTCCCGGTTTGTCCCTTCAATGAACGTTCGTCCGACATAGCGATTGCGAATCAACCCTTCCAGGCAGGGAATGCCAAGCGTATAGGCCATACTGTCGGCGGCGGCTTTCGCGGTATCGGGAACGGGGACCACAATCGTGTCTCCATCGTCCAGCGGGCAAGCGGGTGTGTCACGCTCTTGCAGAGCTAACTCTTCACCGAGTCGTTTACGAGTGAGATAGACACTTCGGTCGTCGAGCGTACTGGCCACATTGGCGAAATAAATCCACTCGAAGAAACAGTGTGCCCGGCGTGGACTGGCCACGAACTGTTTGACTTCGAGCTTTCCATTTTGAATCAGTACAGCGTGACCAGGCGGAACGTTTCGAATCGATTCCTGTTTAAATCCGAGATTCGCCAGAGCAACACTCTCGCTGGCAGCGGCAAACAATGAACCTTCGACGGCGTAACAGAGTGGACGAATTCCCAATGGATCGCGAGCGACAAACATTTCGCCCAGTGCGTTCATGAACACGATATTCCAGGCACCGTCGAGACGTTCACTCAGATGCGAAAGAACTTCCAGCAACGTAGGCTGGCGATCACCTGATAGCAGTTGGGAAATGATGTGCATCAGCACTTCGGTGTCGGTGTCGCGGGCGAGGTGGAAGTTTGGCTGCGACAGGATTTCAGCTTTAAGCTGCTTATAGTTGGCAAGCTGGCCGTTGAAACCGAAGGCGAACCACTTGTGCTTTTCAATGTGATGTCGCTCGAAAGGTTGAGCGTTCCCTTTGTCATCCGCGCCGCACGTCGCGTAACGGACGTGACCGATCGCCGCCGGACCTGCATATCGGTCGATCAGCGCGGCAGCGTCCGCCTGTTGGTTCAGATGGAATACTTCGGTGACCGTGCCGACATCTTTATAGGTGTCAAGCAGTTGAGGGTGGCCAGGGCGATAGACCGACATTCCGGCGGCGAGTTGCCCTCGATTTTGAATTTCGAGAAGCAATCGAGGCATCAGTCGCGACACCTGGTTTGGACCCTGTTTAGGGGCCATGCGACTGACCTCACCGGGCAGATGGTAGATCGCGGCAATTCCACACTCATGATAGAGATCGGCCACAGCATGTCCTTGCAAAAGATTTCGTTTCGCAGCGACAGTTCAGTCGCTTTCCGAAAGTCCTGTTTCGCGTCTGACCTCGAAACATTTGCCAATAACGGCAAGAATCAAGTCCTCGACTCGAACCCATTCGTGTCAATCAGGGAATTACCAAGCAACAGTTGCCAGAATTTCGCGGGGATGATTTTTAAAGCAGAGACCTCATGAGCGCTTCTGTGTGAATGATACCTCGTTGGTCGTCGTACACCAACCATCGGACCACGAATCTTCAGGTATCGACCCGATTGTAGACAATTGTTCCGTCAAGGCAAAAAAAGCTAAGGTGCCTGGTGCCACTGCATGACTGACTTCAGTCACGCAGTGCTCTTCGAACAAGGGAAAAAACGGAGACAGCAGAAAACCCAGGTACCACCGCAAGTTTGTCTTCCGTCGAGCACCGCTTATTGACCTGCTAAACGCGACGCGCAAAAAAACGCTCCATGAC
>JBAXBD010000305.1:0-7399 GCA_037142165.1 Schlesneria sp.
TCGGTTGACTCCGAGAACGATCCTGACGTTCTGTCGATCATCGGCGCCAGCGCCGCCCTCAGCATCGCTCCTGTACCGTTTAATGGTCCGATCGCCGCTGTTCGCGTCGGATTAATCGGTGAAGAATTTATCCTGATGCCAAGTCGTACTCAGGTCACCGAAAGCCGACTCGACTTGATCGTGGCCGGAAGCAAACACTCCGTCCTGATGATCGAGGGTTTTGCTCAGCAATTGCCAGAAGAGCAAATGGCCGACGCGATCATGTTCGCACAACGTGCCATCGTCGAACTGTGTGAACTGCAGGAAGAGCTGAAGCAAAAGGTCGGCCGCGCAGCGTTCGTTCCTCCCGTTGTTCCAGTGAATCCATTCGACGCGGAACTGCGAGAAAAGGCCTACAGCCGACTGCGAGATGCGAAAATTGGCAGCGTCAAAGCCGATCGACGTGGTGCGACGAAGGAACTCAAAGAAGAACTGTTCACGTCATATTTTCCAAATGGTGCGGATACAACAGCCGCTGGTTGGACAAAAGACCAGTTCGGTGCGGCCTTCGAAGGACTGCAGCACCGGGTCGTGCGTGATCTGATCCTCGAAAACAAGCGACTTGATGGGCGAACACCACAAGATTTGCGTGCGGTTTCTTGCGAAGTCAACGTCTTGCCGATTGTTCACGGTTCTGCCGTGTTCACACGCGGTGAAACTCAGTCACTCGCCACGATTACCCTCGGAACAATCCGTGACGCTCAACGAGTTGAAGGATTGTTTGACGAAGTCCAGAAGCGGTTCATGCTGGACTACAACTTCCCGTCTTACTCCGTCGGTGAATGCCGCCCAATTCGCGGCCCCGGACGACGTGAAATTGGACACGGAGCTTTGGCCGAACGATCAGTTTATTCCGTCATCCCGTCAGAAGAAAAGTTCCCATACACGATCCGAATCATTTCGGACATTATGGAATCGAACGGAAGCAGTTCGATGGCGTCGGTCTGTAGCGCAACCCTCTCTCTGATGGATGCAGGCGTACCGATCACTCAACCTGTCGCCGGGATTTCCATCGGGCTGGTGAAAGAAAAAGACCGTTACGTCCTGTTGACCGACATCATGGGTGATGAAGATCACCACGGTGACATGGACTTCAAAGTGGCCGGAACCCAAAAAGGGGTCACCGGGATTCAGCTCGACCTCAAGATCGACGGTATCAACGAAGAAATCATTCGAGCGACGCTCGAACAGGCTCGGAAAGCCCGAATCGAGCTGTTGAAGACAATGCTCACGTCAATTCGACGGCCTCGTGCAGAAATCTCGGTCAACGCACCACGATTGCTGCGAACGAAGATCGATCCTGCAAAGATTGGTCTCTTAATCGGACCCGGCGGTAAGACCATTCGCGCCATCCAGGAAGAAACCGGCGCGACAATTGATATTGCCGACGACGGAACCGTGATGATCGCCTGCTCGAAGAGCGAAGGAGCCGAAGACGCATTGGCTCGCGTCGAAGCGATGACCGAAGAGATTAAGGTTGGCCGAATCTACAACGGAACCGTCAGCTCCGTGAAAGACTTCGGTGCCTTTATCGAAATCGCACCGGGGAAAGACGGCCTGTGTCATATCAGCGAACTTTCAACGGGATACGTCAAATCGGTCGACGAAATCTGCAAGGCCGGAGACAAGCTGCAGGTTAAGGTGATCGCCATCGATGATCAGAACCGAGTCAAACTGTCACGCAAGGCTGTATTGGCGGAACAAGCCGAGGCCGAAGCCGACGGTGCTCCGAAAGCAGACGCGGACATCGACACCGAAGACGCAATCGACTGATAAAAAATTGCGACCACTGCTTCGATGTTTTTGTCGGAGCAGTGGTTTTTCGTATTATCATCGCACGTCGTGCACGGTCTGGTAGATTCCAGCAAGTAGCGGAGGCTTCCAGCCACCGCGGATTTTGTAGTCGAAACCCAACCGCTAGTCATTTATTACGTCAGCGGCCGGAAGCCGCTGCTACGGCTTGTAGCTCGCCATTCTCAATCTCTAAAACTGACTTCCTTGTGTGTTTGATTGCCGATTTGAGACGTGCGATGGACCCGAAGCAGCAACCACAAAGTGATGACCATCATACACTGGCGCGTGACCACGAGCGGTTACAGTCCCAGTACGCTGAGATCGCATCTCTGGCGGGTGGACTGGCCCACGAAATACGTAACCCGCTCTCAACAATTGCACTGAATCTCGATCTGCTGCTGGAAGATCTGGCAGTCGGCGATTCCCCGCGTGAACGCCGAATGCTTCAAAAAGTGACCGCAGTTCGCAAGCAATGCGTCAACCTGGAACGATTGCTGAATGACTTTCTACAGTTCGCCCGCGTCGGCACACTCGAGCAGAAACCAGCGGATCTGAATGTACTCGTCAAAGAGTTTATCGACTTCTATCAGCCTCAAGCCAAGGAACAAGGGATAGAAATCAGCCCGCACCTGGCGGCGAACCTGCCCCTTGTGAATATCGACTTTCGATTGTTCTTGCAGGTATTAACGAACCTTTCGCGGAATGCACAACAGGCGATGCCGCGCGGCGGTGTTCTTGAACTTCAGACATACACTCGCGATGACCGAGTCATGCTCGACATCATCGATACTGGCGAAGGGATGACTGCGGAAACGCAAGCCAGGATGTTTGACACGTTTTTTTCCACAAAACAGGACGGTAGCGGCCTTGGATTGCCAACAGTCCGCAAAATCGTCGAAGTTCACGGAGGGACGATTCACTGCGACAGTGAACCTGGCCGTGGCACCCGCTTCAGCATCCAGCTTCCGATTGCGATGAATTCCAAGCGATAAAAGCGGTTCATTGAGTCATTTGACCGGCTTCTGACAACACTGGTGTGATCAGTGTGACCCAAACTCGCTGGAATGTTTTTATCCAGTTGGAGAAAGCACGCCCATTTGCCGGATCGCAAATTGGCAGGCAATCCCCGGTCAAACCCCTGTTTTGAAAGCCAACCGAAGCAGTTCGCTGAAGAATAATCGCAGAGCCCCATGCCAGGCAGCTTAAAAATGCAATTTCATTCGCTTCAGTTGTAACTTTGAACCTCGCAGCCACGAAATCGAATTTCTCGGCATCCACGTTGCGTAAGCTTGAGTAACGTTCGTGAATCTGAAATGTCGGCAAGAATTTGCAACGTCTGTTAAACTCGACATGGGTTCGTTTGTTTTGACTTGTTCTGAAATGGAGTTCGATCATGCGCAGGTATTTGATCCCGTTATTTGTACTTGTCCTGGGAATGTCACAATCGCTTCAAGCGAATTCACCCGGTGAGACCATCGTCGAGTCTGAACAAGTCTTAAGCGAATTAATGGCGATACCCGGGAAGCAGATTCCCCATCGGTTGTTGGAGGAGGCGCAAGGGATCGCCATCGTCCCCAACGTCATCAAGATTGGATTCGTTGCCGGAGCACGGCGAGGCCACGGACTGGTGATGGTGAAAGACCATGACGGTGAATGGAGCCTGCCTCAATTTATCACCCTGACGGGGGGAAGCGTCGGCTGGCAAGCGGGAATCCAGGGAACTGATGTTGTCCTCGTCTTTACCACCCGCAAGAGTGTTGAGGGACTTTTAAAAGGAAAGTTCACGGTCGGGGTCGATGCATCAGTATCAGCCGGTCCGGTCGGACGTGAAGCTGCGGCCGGAACAGACGCAACTCTGAGATCAGAGATTCTATCATACTCACGCAGTCGCGGATTATTTGTCGGTGTTTCCCTCGACGGGACTGCGCTCGAAATCGACCACGACGCACATGCCTTTTACTACGGCACCCCATCAGGTGCGTTGCCGAAGCGAGTGCCTGGTGCCGCCGCCGAACTTCGCCATTTTCTGGCAGAGCTGACCCCAAAACAGACCACAACAGTTGTGACGGAAGAACGACCGGCACCCGTCGTTTCCCCACGACTCATCGAAGCAATCAGAAGATCGTTAGTGCGAAATTCTGATCAATTGCAAACGATACTCAGCCCTGAATGGAAACCCTATCTCGCATTGCCAAAAGAAATTGACCAGCCAGGGCATTACCCGTCAGCGGAATCTCTGACACTCGTGCTCAGCCGCTTCACAAACATCAACAGTTCTCCCGACTATCGACGCCTCGCTCAACGCCCCGAATTTCAAAATACATACGAACAATTACGCGAATATGAGCATGCGGTCGCGTCGGCTCGCCCTGTCCTGCAATTGCCCCCTCCTCCAAAGCATTCAGCAAAGGATTAGTATTTCGTCGTTGCCGAAAATGACAGCCGCTCCAATAAAAGCAGTCGCTCGATTTCGAGCGACTGCTTTCGTTCATATTTATTAGCCTTGTAGAAAGACGGAAGCATTCGAATTCTGTCGTATTCGATCGTGCACTTCGTTTGAATGAGAAATTCACCCGTGCGTATCAACGATTTGGAATAGCGAACGGATGCTCTCCTCAGGCGAAGGCAATATCATTGGCTTTTTGACGTCGTTTTCGAATGGCTGATGTGATTAATCCGATCGCCCCAATTCCAAACGCGACGATGCTCGATGGTTCTGAAACAACAACCCCAGCCGTACTGGAAGAAGTAAGCACGGAGGCGACGTTGGTGAATACGAAATCTTCGTCGTTATAATTCTTGTCACCACCACCCCGAAGATCCTCGAAACTGACAAATGTTCCGTTAGGGATATTGTTACCAAGACTTCCACCCGAGTAAGGGGTCGAATAGACGTGATTCAAACCAGGCCCGCCGTTGTCATAGGCGGAGTTCAATGATGGGTCTGAATAAACAAGAAGTCCTCCCAGGCTGATGACTTTAAGGTCAAAAACTAATGTATCCCCCTTTGTCACATGGCCTAAATTAAATGCCAATCCGAGTGCAGAGGTATGATTGTCCAGACCAAATCCAGACGAACTTTGTACACCGTTAATCAGCATGCCGAGCTGGTTGTCATAAGAGGCCGTAGAACCTGCAAAATAGGCGATCACATCGCCCGTATTGCTGGCGGTAAACGCATAAGTTGTCGAGTTCAATGTTCCGGCATTAGGGTATGGTATCGTACCTGCAACCGCACATTGAGCACTCGCGGCTAACATCGTCAACACTGACAAGCCAAAGCCAAAGGTCTTGAGAGTAAACTTTGCAGACATTCGAACATCTTTCATTTCAGGAAAACACACTGAATCCCAGGGAATCGGAAGCGGCACATCGCCGATTCACGTCCACAATGGATTTGACTGCGAACTTGCTTCCCACGAATTTTTTCGCGATTGATCGCAGCGAAATACTGTTGGGAATTGCCCACTTCAGACGGACAGAAACCAATGGCCTTCAGTGAAGGCCGATCTGCCCTTTTTAAAGAGATCTGTGGGAGTCGTTTTAGAAAACAACGCAACCGTCGTTCCACAAAACACAAAACTTAACTCGCCCACGTCACATGAACGGACTCAATCCATTCGAGAACGCCTGTGTGGAGCAATCTGCCATCGACCCTTTTCGAATTTTTTTGTTCGACGACGAAGAATCCAGCTACTGGAAGCCTTGGAATTGATCCTTCCCGGGCCTGTTGAAATCGCCACCGGGAACCCGTTTTCCAAACTTCGAGCTACGAGGAAGGAAATCTCGTTGGAGCCACCAAGAAGCTCCAAACGAACAACACGACAGCACATTTTACAGCAACATCGCCATAAAAAGCATATTCTACCGCCTCAGCACAGACGAACACCTGCGACAATTATGTAGTTGTTACAGTACTTGACCCCTGGCAACGCCGGTTTCTTGGCTTTCAGGCATTGGCCTACCGTTTGCATTGAATTAATGCAGTCTTCCCCCCGAAACCGTCAAACACACGACGAGCAACAGCAATGTCCACGACACGAATCAATAGCCGACCAATGAACCGAGACACCAGTAAGCCACAGCCATGCGATATTCGTGAAATCCTCCCATCACGATCTGCAACCTCTCGCGTTCATGCGGCAACCGAATGTCAACGCGATCTTGGCACTCCTCAAAAGAGCGTTACTCGAGAATATCGGCCACAAACAGGGCCGTTTAGCAACCTTCCGGGCACCGTTTCAAGCAACTCGATTGCATCGGCGGTAAACAAGAACACGACGGCTCCTCAGCGTGTTTTGATCATCGCCTCAACCTACCCGAAGCATGCGACTGACAATGCAGTTCCGTGGATGCGAGAAATCCATCAACAAATGTCGGAACGCGGACACCAGATCACCGTGCTGGCACCGGCCGACCAAGGCCTGAAATCGCACACATTGGACGGTATCGAAATTCGCCGATTTCGATATGCACCAGCCTCGATTGAACGACTGACCCACGAGGAAGGGACCGCTTATAAGATTCGCAACAGCTATATGCAGTTGCTTTCACTCCCTTACATCATCTTCGGATGCATTGCTGCGGCCTGGCTGGTTTTAACCCGGAAATTCGACGTCGTTCACGTCCACTCCCCCTACCCAAACGGCTTACTGGGTCAGGTTGCCCGATTCTTCAGTGGTGCGCCGCTCGTCATCATGTCACACGCCGCTGATCTGAAACCCGCTCGACGAAAGAATTGGGCCGGGCTGCTTTTGAAACAATCGCTACGGGCTGCCGATTTGCGAATCGCCGAAAGTCCTGACACCGCCCGCACGGTCACAAAATTGAGCCAGCGTAAATGCCACATCCTCCCCTGCGGAACAAAGGTCTCCGCTGCAAACACTGATCAACCACAAAACAGAGTGGCCCAAGTGCTTTTCTCTGGGCAACTCACTGAATCCAAGGGGCTAGAATATTTGCTGCGAGCCGTTCCTCGAATCCTGGAAAAACATCCTGCACAATTCATTATCGCCGGAAATGGTGACCAACGATCGAAACTTGAGAAACTGAGCCAAACACTTGGGCTTGGCAAGTCCGTTAAATTCCTCGGGCTTGTGAGCGATGCACAACTCGGTAACGAGTATGCCAACTGCGACATCTGGGTTAATCCAGCGACCGTGAATCGCCAGGGTAATGCCGAAGGACTTTCTCCAGGTGCTATTGAAGCTTATAATTACTTAAAACCTGTCGTCGCCGCGAACGTCGGTGATAACCTCGACGCTGTCATCGACGGAGTCACAGGTCGACTTGTCCCTCAGAAAGATTCAGTAGCTTTGGCAGACGCCATCTGCGAGCTGCTTGCTGACCCAGCGAAACGACAGCGCATGGGACGAAATGGCTTTTACTTTGCCCAAAAGACATTTTCCCGGAATCGAATCGTCACAGATTTGGAATCAATGTATCGTGAGGTAACTTGCGAATCTGTGCCTGCGACCACTTTGCTCGACCCAAGAAAGGCCTTCCAGTCTCTGCACGTGCTACCGTGCACTTTTAAGAGACCTGGTAACACGACACACTATAAGCC
>JBAXBD010000306.1:0-7377 GCA_037142165.1 Schlesneria sp.
CATCAGTACCAACGGCGTCCGCGGTCGAAAAAGTAGTAATTCATAAAGAAAAACACTGGAAAGAACACCGATCAGGAAGACCATGCTGAAAAGTCGTAAATGCCGACGTTGTCGAATTCGGTTTCCGTTCGACGGTGCCGTTTGGAGATCAGTGGCTTGCCACCGATGTTCAGGCACCGAATCGGGTTTCAAGTCGGACTTTCTGCGCCAGTTTGATGAACCCGCTACGGAACTCCGTTTGCCTTCCGACATTCGATTTTACTTTACCGATCCACGAACCTGTGTCTTTTGGATCTTGCGTTTATGACATTGTTCGATTCGAATTTAGACTGTCTTAGCAGATATCACCACCTAAGGAAATTCTTCCTCGGTCTCAAGGTCGATTGGTTGCTTGTTCAATCGTCGTGTTGAGACCCCGGTTTCCTCCTGTATTCTGTGTTGAGTCAGTGACAGGAGACTTCGCTGTCGACTTTTCCAGGACACGGCAAACCATTAATTGATTTCCCACTTCAATCACAGGGCTGATCTGTCCGATCGGTAATTCAAACAGCATCCGGGACAATTCCTTCGAGCGAATGTCCTGGGGCCGAGCCCAGCCCATCTGGCGAGCTGTAACGAACTTCAAATCAGACTCGGGGGGAGCTGGCGAATCCAGTCCGATCGCTTTTTTCCGCACAAACTCCATTACCGATTTTGCTTGCGATTTGGAATCAAAGTGATAGACCGTAACCGAGGCCGCCTCCCAACGAATGCGAGAAACAAGTTGATCCGATTCAACGGGTTGGAAGGGGACTTGTTGTACGGCGCTGGCAGCAACGCGATCTACGACTGATCGATCTTCTGAAGGACTGCCGCCTGACGGCCCTTGATCGGGGTGGGCAGGCTGGCTTTCAAAAATCGCCGTCTCGACTGGATTCGGAAAAGTGGCGTGCTGCTGTTTTGGCTCACGCATTGCCGCACTTGGTTTGGGAGGAATATTCTCGTCGGAGGACGGGCCTTCGACCGGGACATCCATCGGGCCATGAGAGCCGTCCTCGGAACTACATTCGAACTCGTCACAGCCGCAATTACAAAGCGCTACCCGGGCCATTCTGCGAACGCGGGCGGACGGTTCAACATGGCATCCCTTGTCGTTCAGGCCCATTGCAATTTTCTCGAGCTTCTTCCGAACTTTTGGGCTGCAGCACTTACCCGAGTCACAGTAGCGGCAACGATTTCGAGAGGTTTCGGCTAACACAGAAGCTGCTTCGAATCGAACAACTTCCGTACAGTCATCCAGCGCCGCGAGTAACGCGGTTTCAACGTCCGGGTAACAACCACCGCAACCGAGCGTTCCCAGGTAACGGAGCGCTTTGACCTTTTGAGGTGCTGCGTCTTCATCGGCTTTGGCGGCTGCCGCAGCCGCAACGGCAGGATTCGTTGATTTGGCATTGGCAGGATCGCCAATTGCCGAAAGCAGAGGCCCGGGTTCGAGTCCAGGGAATCGACTCCCTAAAAGATTGAGTCCGCAATTTGCGACCATCCCAATTTCCTGGCAAAGTGCTTTCACCCCCAGGAAATCCCAGATTGTCCCTTTGGCAACGGCTGGCGGAGCGATTGCGACAATATAGTTGTTACCGACGGCGGCAGAGTTTGGCGGAGCGACAGGCGCAGGAGCAGCCGGAGGAACCGTCGCGCATCCGATGCACGATAGAACGATGAGATAGAGAACTGGCTGCTGTAATCCCTGCATGTCGCTAGTTCATCACCAATGAAAGAAACGATTGGGAGATTTCAAAGCCCAATCTACATTTCTTTTACATGGCTATTTATCGGACGGCGTGATGAGCGAGCGTGAGTTCGGCAGTCTCCTTAACCCGATCTTTGAATCAGATGGGGACTTTTACTTTAGGGTAAATTGGATCGGTTGCGGATTTTCTGCGGGCTTAATCTCCAGTTCTGCGTTTGCCGTTCGGGTCTTATTGCGGACAACTCCTTTGGCCTGAACCATCCACTTGCCTGGCGTCAATCCATTCAGTCGAAAATTACCCTTTTCATCTGTCTCCACTGAATCCAGTTTTGGGCCACCGGCAGATTCGGCAGAAACGCGAATTCCTGACATGGGCTGTCCACCATATTTGACCGTTCCGCTCACCGAGATTGGTGTGGAATTTTGTTCTTTCATTTCTTCGGCAGTAAAAGCCTTGATTTTGACCTTGGTCACCTCACCTACATTTCCAACGCGATCGATTGCTCGAACGAGCAGTGTGTGCTGACCCGATTTGATATCTGCCGTGGGGATCGGAGCTTCCCAATTCCCTTCCGGATTCAATTCTGCGGCAATCGGTTTGGCGCCGACTGGGAACTGGCCGGTTCGATCAAGATCAAACACGGCTTCAACCTTAGCAACGCCACTCAAATCATTGTCCGTCGCTGTTGCTGTCATCTTAAGTTTGTCTCCGATGACGACAGCGCCTGGCGGACTGAATCGAATTCTATTGACCCGAGGAGATGTTGCGTCAAATGTCACCGGCACTGGCCGACTCCAGGCCGTTCGATCTGAGACCACTAAACGCGCCAGCAACTGAGCATTTGCATTCAGCACTCCTGTGGCGGGAACTCGGACGTGAAAATCGCCAACTCGAGTCAAAAGTTCCAACAGACCATCGGGGCCAAATTGAAAGAGTGTTGTTTCAACTTGTCGATCATGGTTCAGTGACAGCACCGGCTCATCACGAAAGTCGCGATCGTTGTTGCGATCGATTCCGACTTGAAGGACGTCACCTGAAACCCGAAATGCTCCTTCAGGAACGTCCACCTGCAAATCGACCGCAACAACATTCAACGGTGTCTGGTAACATTTCTTCTCGGCGGGGGAACTGATGGTGACTCCCATCTCATTCGTGATCGCAGGCAAGTTCCCGGTGTTGCCGTGGCAGGGGACCCGAAATGTAAAAGCTCGAGGATAGTCATCAACACTCAACTGTAATGTCACGATTTTTTCTGGACCAGTTGGCACTTCGACAAACATTCTTGCTTCAAAGGAAGGGGCCGCGAGGTCCGCTTCAAGTTCGCGAGCGGCATCCTCCGGAATTGCTTCGATCAGATTTGCACGAATCTTGACACCTTGAGGTGGAATGAGTCCCCTGTCAATCGGCACGATCGTCACTTCAATCCGTTCTCGGTCGGCATTGTATTGAACCCGCGCACTCAAGAATCGACGAGGTCGCTGAGGCTCAATCGCGATCGAACGAAACAGTGATTGACCGGAACTTCGATCCGTCATCATCAAGATGACCCCTTGTGGTACCAGATCTGAGGATGTGGCGGGCGTTTTGCCGACAGGCGATGGGGCAACCGCCTTCGGAAAAGGTATTTTGACGGGTGTCGTATTCGCGGGAAGTTTGACTTCAACAACCTCAGTCAACGCGTCAGTTGGGCCAATTTTGTCGAGAAGTTTAACGGCTTCATCAGCGGATAATTCGGTTCGAGGCATCTCGATATCAACCGGATTTTTTGGTGCCAGCCACTTTAACGACAACTCCCGCTGAATCGGTTCGCCGATATTGGCAAGGCTGAATTCGTAGTTCGTGTTGCGATTGGGAAACGGATGCAATTCGACGTTTTTTCCATCGCCGACTGACCATGTTCCAGGAATACCATTAATTACGAGTTCGGTCGAAGGTTGAGGTGGAAACTTGATCGAAATATCCATTCGAGCCGTTTCGTTACGGGTCGAGGCATAAAAAATCACACGCGTCGGACGATCCGCATGATCACGGCGACGGATGTTCAATCGCAAAAACTTCGGACGATCGAGATGCAGATCGCAGGTCTTCTGCTTTGTCATTCTGGCATCTGGTGCAATAAATGACGTCGTGGTCTGTCGAGGTATCTGGACATCTGCAGCAACGCTCACATCCAATAAATCAGGGTCAAAATGAACACTGACCCAGGCAGGAGTCTTGGATTCGCCGAACCATTCCAGCTTGAGTTCCGATGAACTCTCAAAGGCCGCTTCAGCCGTGTCAAAAGCAACAGATTCCGACCCGCTCCAACGAAGTCGAGGCACAATCATTTCGGGTGGCGATGGCTGCCCAGACAATTTCTTGATTTGGTCTCGACAAAATTGAATGAGTCGCGTGTATTCTACGGCCTCTTGACGCGGGGTTCCGGATTGCAAGTACTGATATCGTCGAATCTGGAACGAAAGTGCGTTGTATAACTCTGCCTGTTCCAACAACATCGTTGGTGTTTGAGCAGCTTCTGCCGAGATCGGATCAATGGGCGTCAGTTGCAGGCCCCGTCTCGCAGCTCTCAAGGCGGTAACACGAGTATTTCGCGCAGTAGGGTCCAGGGAATCCAGCGACGCGGTCGTGGCCGACGTTATTTCGCTTAGCCAGATTTCATAGTATTGCCGGAGCTGTCCGCTGAAAGTCTCATATTTCTCCCAAAAACGCTCAGAAGACTCGGATTTGGTCATTGCATCGTCGACCCGCGGTTTCTTTATTTCCCGAGCTGCCGCTTCCAGTTCCGACAACTTATCCTGCAAGCCATTGAAATGGATGGCTCCAAGGCGGGGCACAACTAACTCGAGCATCAAGTTACAAACGGGCCAATCCGGATTTAATAGATTTAAAGAACTGCTCTTTTTGTTGTTTGATAGATCCTGAGACTGTTTGCTATGAGAAAGATTTCGACGAGCGATTTCAACCAGCGACGTTAAAAGGGTCAGACGGGCCGACTGTGTAGGAAGCGGGGTCGTAAGTAGAGCCTCAATTGGAAATTGGTCACCAGGTTCTGCGGGACGTTGTTTTGGTTCTTTAAAACTGCCGGGTTCGAGCCCCACCTCAATTTTGTCCTGCAATCGAATTAACTTGGTGCATAGAGAGTTCATTTTGACCAACCCACCAGGCCTTGGCTGTTCCAGGATTGCCACAAGCGATTTGAGGTCTTCAGTCAGTTGGAAAAGGTCTGAGATCCGCGACGCGTAGGTGGTACGGCGACTCATTTCGTAATGCCATCGCACGTAATGCGGCACTCGACGAGTCAGTTGATCGCACAGACGGTGCGCCTGCGAGACATCCTGCAAAACGCTGGTTACGCTCTGGTACTTGAGAAGCGCCTGTTGAAAGTATTGTTTGCTTTCGCGCTCACGATCCTTTCCGATCTGGTCCAGCAAGGTGCGTTCACCCGCCTTCCGAAGTTCTTCGGCGGCTTTGAAATCCGATCCGAGTTCAAATTCCGAGTCGATCCAGTCCGTAGAATTCAAATCCAACGCAGCGGTTTTCTCCGCGATCCGGCAAACTCGCAGGGCAAGTTGCTTGGTCTCCCAACCAATCAAAGGCTCGGTCGCTAACCGCTGCGCAAATTGAATTTCTACAAAATCGCTGTTGTTTGAATCGAGTTTTTTCACCCAATCCTGGAACTCACCCTCGCTCCCCTCTTTGAACCATCGATCAAATTGTCCAATCAAATCGCGTAGACTCGGTTCGATTGAACGGCCGCCGTGGCGCGTCAGCAATTCCGCGAATCCGAACGAATGCGGGGTGAGTAACTTACTCGGACGGTGAGCCATCCGTTGTTGAACTCGGCGAATCAATTCACTCGATTTCCTCTCGTGCGTTGATTGAAACGGGAATGTTTCCTTTCGAAGGAGCGCCTTTAACCCATCGAGAAGCGTATTCATCACCATCGCAACTTGTTGTTGATCGCAGGCGCGGCCGGCTCGAAATCTTCTTTCTTCCAGCAGCAACGTTTCTTGGATCATCCGCCATTCCTCGGGCGCTGATATCGCAGGATTTGTGGGACTCCAAGGGTCTCGCTCGAGGTCATCACGCATCCCCCAAACCTCCGTGATGAGCGTCGCTAGTCGGACTGTATCAATCCGATCTTTCGCCTCGTTAGCGACCGTTTTGGACGGGGCCGGAGACGGGTAATTGGAACCCTCCTTATCGACTGGTTTAGGCGGTGCGTTCTCCTTAGAAGCGTCGGAACTTGAGGACTGGTTCACACTCTTTGCGGGAGTCTCGGATCCCTTGGCAGTCAAGTTCGAAGAATTCGTGGTGACTGGACCCGCACCGGTAACTTCTCCTGAAACCGAGGTCCGAGAAGCGATGATCTCATTGGAAGTGACAAGATATGGTTCATTCACAACCTTGATTTGCTGAGTGGTGTTCAAGATTTCGTTTGGCACTGACGCGAATACGCTTCCGATCGGAGTCTGGTTTGAATCCTGAAGGTACTGTAGAAAGTCCTCGCTCGCGTACAGGTCTTTTGCTGGTTTTGCGACGGGAACCAGGATCGGCCGTTCTAATGGAATTTGCGGGCCGCCACCCCAAAGGAGCTCCGGAGTCTGCCGCGCCGTTCCGTTCGATGTCTGTCGAACAAACTCCGAAACCATCACTTTAACAAATTGAAATAATTCGCCCAAATCGATCTGGCGATCGCGATTGAGGTCAGCGGCTCCCTTTAAACCCTTCTCGACGAACAGGCTGAATACCGAACGCTCTAATGAACGTGTGAGGTCTGAACTTTCGAACGCTTCGTTCGAAGTCAGAACCCATAACTGCGGATCACCACAGTCCTCAACGGCTTTCTTCAGGAATCGAGGTAAATCATTGAGAATTATTCCCCGCGATGGTTGAAGCTCGTATCGTCCTGTATCAACAATTAATAACTTGACTTGAGACCTGGTGTTTTTGATCCGCCTCAGGATCTCATCAATTCCATTGTGCCTCAAATCTGCAAATTCCGGCGGAATATTGAGCTCAAACAAAGGTTCGTTATTTTCGACGGTTGACTGTGCAGTCAGAAACAACATCAAAACATCGGATCGACCCAAGTCCATATTTTCAAGCCTCGATTGCAGGCGTTGAATATTCTGCAAAACATGCACGTCACCGGTGTTTTGTGTAACCCCCAGTGTCGTCCGTTTGGAAAAAAGTCCGTTCAAGGACTTGATGGCAGAGAAATCTTCGGAAACAAAATCAACGGGAAGCCGAGATTGCCTGACATCCTCATAACGTCCAGGAGTTTCGGAAGACTTCAAATCCTCATCGTCGGAACAGAGCGGTTCCCCGGAAATCAAGATGGCATGAGCATTACTGTGCTGGAACGGAGCGAACAGTTGCCAGATGAGCAGCGCAACGGTGACAAAGGTCATTGTTGCGATCGTAAAAATGCGAATCCATCGCCGGAATGCGATCTGCGAATCGACAGGCTGATCGGATAGCCATCCCTGGCGAAGTCGGATTCGGTTTGAATTCTGGTGCGGCGAGTTGCCTGTGGAGGACGTTTTCATCATCATCCTCGGATTACTTGATGGAATTCTTTCCGCCGAAAGTGAACTGAAAACGTGAGCATGTCGTCAATGGCAAGAATGAGCGTGTTTTCGGG
>JBAXBD010000307.1:0-7319 GCA_037142165.1 Schlesneria sp.
CTCGCATGTCCAAGTAGTTCTTGTAGAGCACGGATCTCGGCTCCCCCTGCCAGCATGTGTGTCGCGAAACTATGTCGAAGCGTATGCGGACTGACGTCGCGGCTTGCCCCGATTCGAGCGGCGTAGCGTTTGACCAGCTTCCAGACAGTGATCCTCGACAGGCGTTTTCCGCTGCGTGAGACAAGAAGAGACATTGTGGGGTCATCTTTGAGAACAAGCTGAGGTCGCTCGTGTTTCAGATAAGCTTCGACGGCGGCTCGTGCGACAGGATTCAGCGAAACAATCCGTTCTTTGTTTCCCTTACCGACACAACGGCAATAGCCTTCTTCGAGTTGGATGTCGCGCGGGGTAATCCCACAGACTTCCGAAGCACGGCATCCGGTCGCGTACATCAGTGCCAGAAGCGCGCGATCGCGAAGTGGATAACGGTCTTGCCGCAGTGGTGCCGCAATCAGTTCGTCGACCTTTTCCGGACTGAGGACTTTGGGCAAATGCTGCCAGAGTTTTGGTGAGTTCACCAATTCCGCGACACTTTCGGGCAGAATTCCTTCAAGGACGAGATATCGAAAAAACATCTTGAGCGAAACCAGATGTCTTGCCATCGATGTCGCGGCATACTGATGCTGATGAAGGTCTTCGAGATAACGAGTGAGTAACCCAAGATCGACAAGTTGAAGTCGTGACGGACCGTGTTCTCGATACCAGGCATCAAATCGATTGAGATCGCGGCGGTATGCCAGGATTGTATTTTGAGACAGCCCGCATTCGGCCTTGAGATAATGGATGAAGCCAGAAAGATGTTGCGAGGGATCTGCGGGCGCGGCAGAACGTGGGGTCGCTTCCTGGACGGGTCGCTTGCGCGGTGGCATGACATCACCCTCGATGCTTCATGGACTAAATCGCGGTCTCTATTATACACCCATCGGCCTCCACCAGCCCGATGCTTTCGTCCTTCGGCCAAACATTTATGCATCCTTCGGCAGAAATTGCCGAACTTCAGTCAGTTCGTAATCGGATTCCACTCAGCCGAGTCCCTACATTCGTAAAAGTAGCTCAAGTCGTTCGGATCGATTCAATGGTTCCGGTCACCCTGACCGATACAGATTACGGACACGCGCTGAAATGGGATTTGGCGGTGTCGGTGATTACCCGGCGTGGAATGACCGTGCTTTGGGTTAATACACTCACCACGAATCGATTCGAAGGAGCTGATCATGCGACGCGGGAGTTGGATTCTCGCCATCTCGGGAATGATGGCGCTTCATCAAAGCGGCTACGCTGCTGACCCTGTCGCAGACCAGTCGGCAGGACGAACCGCAGTGGGTACTGCGGGAACTTCGGCGAAACCCACAGCGAAACGGCCGGTAAAAAAGCCAGACGCTTCGGCCAGCGCTGGAGCCAAAAACTACTATAAAGATCTGTTTGGCGAGGATGGGCCATCGCCTGATCCCGTCGCTAAGCCAATCATAACCGCTTCGGCCCCTGCGAAGTCGGATTCAACCGATTGGGCCGACGAACCGGTAGCGGAAAAGCCCGTAACAGCGGCAAAAACGCCAACAAAGAAAGCTAAGGCTGACTTTGAAGAACCTTCGCTGACGGATCTTCCGACAGTGTCTGACAGTCATGCTGCGGCCACGGCCGCGAAGGAAAAGGCCAACCAGTCGGTTGCCCAGGCAAACTATAACAAGCCCGCTGGCAAGAAAATTCCTGTCCAGCAGATTCGAAGCGACAGCCGTCCGAAGAGCGCGCCTCCAGTAGCAGAATTTGACGAAACTACTGCGAAGACAACTCGCAAGCCTGCCGCCAAACAAAAAGAACAGATTGCTGCTCGCGAAGAGTCGTTTGATAGCGATGCAAATACGCGAACGACCGCAATTGAAACGGCTCCTGTCAAGACAGGTCCGCAAACACCCCAAGTCACTTTGGAATGGTTCAAGAAGGGTGAGTTCAACGTTGGGCAAGAATGCCAGGCCGAATTGGTTGTGAAAAACACAGGTTCGACGGCAGTCACACAAATTGCCATCGACGCAGTTTTCCCGACCAACGTTCGATTAACTGCAGCCGAGCCGAAGCCGGCGTCGGCAACTGACCGACTGACGTGGAACATCGAACAACTCGAAGCGGGCAGTGAGAAAAAGATCACTGTTAAGATGATTCCCAGCCGCCGTGGGGATATCGGTGCCACGGCTCAAGTTCGCTTCACGGGAACCAGTTCGACTGCGTTTTCGGTTCATGAACCGTTACTGAAGGTCTCGGTCAAATCGCCAACGAAGGAAGTGATGCTGGGCGATCCGGCCTCGCAAATGATCACTGTCACCAACCCTGGTACAGGGACGGTTCAGGATGTCAAAGTCGAAGCCAAATTGTCGGCCGGTCTTGAACATCCGACTCGCGAAGACCGCCTTGTCATCGACGTCGGAGCGGTAGGACCTGGTGAAACTCGAAGTTATCGCCTTGGGTTGACGGCTGCTAAAGGTGGTCCTCAATCGGTCACCGTTGTCGCAACGTCAAGCTCAGAAGCATCCAGTACCGATCTGGTTGAATTCAACGTCGTTGCTCCCAGCCTGAAAATTGCCGTCGAAGGACCTTCACTTCGATACAAGGGTCGTAACGCCAAATACACCATGACCGTCACGAACGACGGCAGCCTGGTCAACAGCAACATCCGCGTGTCACAAGTTGTCTCAGACGGTTTCAAGTTCGTCGCTGCCGACCATGGTGGGAAATATGATCCTTCGATCAACACGATCCAATGGTTCATTAATCGCCTGGCACCGGGTGAATCGACGCAAGTTGCCTGTGAATTGAATTCACTGAAACTTGGTGACTTCACTCAAACGGTCCAGGTCGTTTCTGACTCGGGCGTTCAGGCTGATGCTCAAATCGAAACTCGCGTCGATGGAATCGCATCTCTGACCTTGGAACTCGTTGATCTTGATGACCCCGTGGAAGTCGGTTCAGAAACGGGTTACGAAATTCGAGTGAAGAATGAAGGGTCGAAAGCTGCGACCGGTGTCGTGGTTGCCTGTGACTTGCCGAACGGCATGCAGTTCCTGTCGGCTAAGGCTCCTGTTGATCAAGTGATCGAAGGCCGCCAGTTGTTCTTCAACCCGATCGATCAAATCGCTCCGGGAAGCCAGGTGACCTTCCGCGTTCAGATGAAGGTGACCAAGGAAGGCAGCCATCGGATGAAAGCCCGATTGAGTGGCGGTGGCCTGCAAGAACCAATGCTGCTTGAAGAAGTGACCCGAGCCTATACCGACGGTTCGAACTGAGCTTCTCAGGTACGACGATAAACACAAACGCTGGGCTGTTTTTGCAAGAAAACAGCCCAGCGTTGTTTTATTTGGGGATCGGAAATCAAGATTGTTGAGGCGTTGAAAAAAGACTCGATCTGGTGCGTTGACAAGACCTGAAGTTCGGGCCTTGTGCCACTGCTTCGGAGCCTTCGTAGAAGCAGTGTCTTCTCTTTTTTCGAGGCAATCGAAGAGCACCAGGTGACTGAAGGCGGTCATCCGGTGGCACCCGAATCATCAGCTTTGACAAGGCACTATGTCGCTTGCATTTGTTCGACATAAATACGAGCGATGTCTTGCTCGGTGACAGTGATCTCACGGGTAAACCCGGTATGGGATCGCGAGTACGACACTTTTGCAGCTTTCGCTGGCGAAAGATGAACCATTTTCGCCAGAAACAACTTATCCTCTTCCGACAGTTTCCCGACGGAAGGATCCCAATTGGTGCGGGATTCAATCACCAGCGAGTCGACGCGAGAATCGTATTTTGTGTAGTCAGCCATTTTCGCATTATATTGAATAAGACACGAAAGCGGTTTCAAACAATTGAACTTACCGCGATTCGGCGATCATACTCCGATCAAAGGCGACAGGCAAAGCATCGCTTCAGGTGCCTGATGGAGCTTTGCCCGAAAAATGGGTCTGACACCCTGCTTGTCGTTTGCCCAGAGAAACCTCACACAACCCATGAGGGATCTGACCCATTTTTCCGGCAAACCCGACTGATGGACGTTTTGTTGATACCAGAATGCGATGGCTTTGTGTCACTGAAGTTGAGGTGCTACGATTTGTGCCCCTTCGAATGGTAAACAATCAGGAGAAATGATCGATGGACTTCATCCGCCCCGATCTGGCCGGGCCAAGAATTGCACCTTTTCAAGCTCCTCAGGGAGATCTGGCCATTATTGCTGGGAACGGAAATCCAATCCTCGCGCAGACGATAGCCAACACGCTGGGTGTTTCTCTCACCCCCGCTCGTGCTCATCTTTTCAGCGAGGGGAACGTTTTTGTTCGAATCAAAGAAAATGTACGCGGCAAAGACGTCTTTATCATCCAGGGTTGTCACTATCCGGTAAATGACAATTTTATGGAGCTATTATTCTGGATCGATGCGGCTCGGCGAGCCAGTGCTCAAAACGTAACAGCCGTCATACCTTTCTTCAGTTACGCCCAGGGTGACAAAAAGGACGAGCCGCGCGTTTCGATCCGAGCTCGGGTTTGTGCCGACGCGATTGAGGCTGCGGGTGCAGATCGCGTGCTGACGATGGATCTTCACAGTCCGCAGATTCAAGGCTTCTTCCGAATCCCTGTTGACCACCTTTACGGTCGAATCGTGCTGGTTAATCACTTCAAGTCGTTGAATGTTTCTGACCTTGTCGTTTGTAGTCCCGATGTTGGTTTCGCCAAGGGTGCCGCAGCTTATGCGACATTACTCAACGCTCCTGTGGTGATTGGTAATAAGTACCGTGCGGATCATACGGAAACCGTTCAGATCGTCGAAGTCATCGGCAGCGTTCAAGATAAAAACGTCTTTCTTGTCGACGATCTGACGATTACCGGTCGTTCATTGGTCGAAATGGCCAAGACTCTTAAGTCACGTGGCGCGAAGGACATTTATGCCGGCGTGACGCATGGGGTCCTTTCAGAGGGGGCGGCGGCTCGCATTGCCGAAAGCGACATTAAAAAAATGTTCATCACCGACACGATCGAAAACTCGTTCGGTCCACTTCCCCATAATGTTGAAGTTGTTTCCGTTGCGCACCTGATGGCAGCAGCCATACGCTCGATTCACGATCGAACGAGTGTCAGCATGCTATTTCCCGATAAGCCCGAAGATATGTCGGCTCACCTGCTGTGACGATGTATGACGTCGATTTTTGGGGTCAAATCAAGAATTCAACGCAAAGACTCCAAGGCGCAATGACGCAAAGAATACAAACCACAGAAGCCCCTCAGATTGATTCGATTTTGAAACCGGGCTCAACGAGTCAAGATTCCGGAATTCTTCCAAAGTAGCCATCATCGCCCCGCGTGATGAGCATGCGTCGGAAACGATTCAAACGTTGCCGACGCATCGGGACAGATATTCCGTTTGAATTTCTGATTTGAGAACATGCTGATTGGAATTCGGTAGGTTCTCGAACGATGCTCATCACGCGGCGACGCTGTCAGTTTTTGTAGCGGAGGCTTCCAGCCTCCGTCCTTTTTTCTGCGGCTGGAAGCCGCAGCTACGACTTGTGACTCGCCGTTTTCGAGCGACAAAAGGCGGACAGCCTCGGCGCGATGACGGCTATTGTGGTCTGAGGCGAATCCCTCCGCGGAGTCTTCAATTAGCGCCTTAACCAACGTAACGATTCAATCGTTGAGATCTTTTGGACTCCAAAAATTGATCAGTTCGCCGCGTGTCACGTCTTTAAAATGACTCCATAAGTCCAGTTCAAAATCGACTTGTGCCAACGCTGCCGTCGGCATGACCAGAGCTTTCCCTGTGTGTTTACTCAAGAACTCTTCTAATCCCGGATTGTGCCCGATGATCATCAGGAATTCGATCGAATTATCGATTGAGTTCAAGATCCCTTCGATCTGAACTGGCTCCGCGTGATACAGATCGTCCCGATAAACAATCGACGGCGAAACAGTCCACTCCGCAAAAAACAGACTTGCGGTCTCTCGCGTTCGCTGGGCTGATGAACACAGCACGAGGTCGGGGACAAGTTGTTCTTGCTTCATCAATCGACCCATCCGTGGTGCGTTCTGTCGGCCACGACCGTTTAACGGACGATCTCGATCATCAAGTCCAGGATCCTTCCAACTCGATTTCGCGTGTCTGAGAAGTGTCAGATTCTTTCTGTTCGCCATTTGTTCGCCATCAGAATTTTAGAGAAATTTCGAAATAAGCTCTTTTCAATGTCTCTGCCGACGATAATATTATAGACATCACGTCTTTTTCTGTTTCGCCACGTCTGTTGGAATCAAGAGGCAGGACATGTCTATTCACCAGAAAACTCGTTGGCATTTTCCGGCATTTTTATCACGGAGTCGACGGACGGTTTCGGAAAAACAGGCTTCCGACCAACCGCGTCGGTGGTTGATACCTCATCGACGATTCTTTTTTTGGGTCTCCACGGCCTTGATCACAATTGGAGCTGGAGTTTACGTACGTGCCGAAATCCACCGAAGGGTCTCACGGATTGGAGGGATATCACCAATCAACATTGCCTATTCCGGGGGAACATTGTTGATCGCGGGAGGGGGTCAATTGCCAGAACAGATTCGTCAGCGTTTCGTTGATCTCGCTGGCGGACACGATGCAAAAATTGTTGTGATCCCCGCCGAATCTATCAACGAGCAGTCACGGATTCAATATCGCGATTCATGGTCAATGTACGACGTCAAATCGGTTGATGTCCTGTACGCAGAATCTCGAACCCAGGCAGACGATCCAGACTTTTCTCGCGTGCTGAAAACAGCAACAGGGGTTTGGCTGGGTGGCGGAAAACAAGCGTGGTTAGCCGCCTGGTATGGTCGAACACGAGTTGAATCGCGACTGAAAGAATTGCTCGCGAGAGACGGTGTGATTGGCGGAACGTCGGCCGGTGCAGCGGTGATGTCACGGGTGATGATCGCCAGCGGTCGAGACCAGCCGACGATGGGACAAGGATTCGACTTGATCCCCGGCGCCGTCATCGACCAGCATTTTATTAAACGAAACCGAATGAACAGGCTTCAAACTGTGCTTGAGCATCATCCGGATCTGATCGGCTTTGGCATCGACGAGGGGACGGCGTTGCAGTATGGAGTCGAAAACGGCCGGTTTCAGGTTCTCGGTCAGTCATCCGTTGTTGCCTGCGTCATGCGCAAGTCTGCAGAGAACGAAAAACACCCGAAATTGCATTTGCAGTTTCTCAACCCTGGTGATGAAAGTAACGTTGAACAGCTTCGACGGGGCGATCCCATTCCGCCAAGGTTTACAGATTTCGAATCGATACTGCTCGGCGAATAAAAAACGGCGAGTCTCCGAAC
>JBAXBD010000308.1:0-7261 GCA_037142165.1 Schlesneria sp.
CGGGATTGCTCCTGCCGCCGGCTTTCCATGCCCGGCTTGAATATAGGCAGCCCGTTGCCTGGCATAGTCGGCAGGGCTCAGCATTTCAGTTCCTGATGCAACTTCACCCTGTGATTCCGCGAAATAACGCTTGAGGTAAGAAACACACCATCCACATCCTGTTCCCGCTCCACCACATTCGCTGATCTGGCTTGCACGTCGTGGACGGTGCACGCGAATGAAGTTCAGGATCTTCCGCTTGGAAATATGGAAGCAGTAGCAAATCGTGTCGTCCGGTTCCATCTGCAATCCATCAGGATGAGTTTCAAAAAATTGATCGACGACAGGTCTCATTTCCTGTCTAAGAGAACAAACTTTAATGTACTCGACGTTCGCCCGGTTGACGACCGTCACAGTGTCACGGCAGGATATCAGGCGTCATACAAAATCGATTTGCCTTGAAGGATTGCTGAACATGGAAATTCTTGCGCTGGCGATGATGCTCTTCAGTCAACCGAACGAAAAATTGTTCATTGCCACGCCACTGACTCAGCCCAGACAATTCACACCGGGAATCGAAGGACCGCAGTGTGATCGAGCGGGAAACATCTACGCGGTTAATTTTGAAAAACAGCAGACGATCGGCAAAGTTGCACCTGATGGCAAGGCGGAAATCTTTGTCACTCTGCCTGGCGAAAGTACTGGAAACGGGATCGTGTTTGACCAGCAAGGCCGAATGTACGTGGCTGATTACGTCGGCCATAACGTCCTTCGGATTGATATGAAGACCCGCAACATCGAAGTCTTTGCTCATCATGACGAGATGAATCAACCCAACGATCTTGCGATCGCCCCGGACGGAACGCTTTACGCCAGCGATCCGAACTGGGGGAACTCGACCGGAAAACTTTGGAAGGTCGATCTTTCCGGGAAGGTACAATTGATCGCTGACAAGATGGGGACAACGAATGGAATTGAAGTCAGTCCTGATGGCAAGACGCTATATGTCAACGAATCCGCTCAGCGGAATGTCTGGTCATTCCCAATCAAGGGGGATGGATCACTCGGCGAAAAGCGGTTGCTGAAGCAATTTCCCGATCACGGGTTTGACGGCATGCGGTGCGATGTCGATGGCAATCTCTACATCACCCGTTACGGCAAAGGGACCGTTGTGGTTCTGTCACCTGAAGGAAAAGAACTGCACGAGATTGATGTGCTGGGAAAGCAACCCAGTAATCTTTGCTTCGGAGGGCCCGACGGTCGAACCGTCTATGTCACCGAAGTCGAGCAGACTCGTCTCGTCCAGTTCCGGGTCGACAAACCGGGCCTCGCCTGGAAACGCTGGTCTGCGGCCAAATGATCGACGAACATTGTCACATGTTTTTTGTATCCAAACCTTAAACAGGAATTCTCCAGAATCATGACACCTCAAGAAATCGCCGAAAAACTCGGGCTGACGTTTCCGAAAACTGAACCAGGTTACTTAAATCTATGCATTCGTACCGGCAACTTACTGATGACCTCGGGGCATGTCAGTGATTTGAAAGGCAAACTTGGAAACGGCGTTACTGTCGAACAGGGTTACCAGGCTGCGCGAGATTGTGCCGTCAAGATTCTGAGATCGGTTTATAACGCACATGGAACACTCAATGGATTGCGCGTCATCAAAGTTCTCGGCTGCGTGAATTCAACGCTTGAGTTCCACGAACAACATCTGGTGATCAACGGAACCTCGGACTTGTTGCACGAAATCTTCGGGAAAACGACCGACGGTTACCACGCAAGAAGTGCCTTGGGATTCGCACAACTTCCCACGAACGCCGCCGTGGAAGTCGAAGCGATCTTTGAGATCAAATAAGACGGTTGAGGCCCCCACCGGAACCCAACTTGATCAACCGGGAAATACAAAAGCATTGAACAGAAGTTAACAAAGGGAACGAAAGAATACAGAATAATGCATTCATTCCGATCGCCCTGGACAGTAATGGCAGAACTCTGGCTGGATGCGTTTTTTCTTCCCTTCGATAACTTCGTGTCCTTCTGTTCAAAAATTCTCACTGATCCCGCTGGAAACAGGGCTTCACAAAATTTGGTGTCAAAGTTTGATTGAGTTCGATCGACTTCGACCATTCCCCGTAATTCGTAGGCTTTTGTCCATTTGTCTGCCGCGCTCAAGTTTGATCGAGTTCGACGCAGTTCGTTCGACTTCGATCAAGTTCGCCTTTCTCATTTTCGTGTTTTCGTACTTTCGTGTTTTCGTGATTAGTTTTCATCTTAAATTCGCGGAACGCGAAATCATCAAGAGGATCACGAAAGCACGAAAGCACGAAAAAATACGGTTGTACGAACTGTCTACTGACCTCGATAAAATGACCGACCGAAGTCTGATCTGTCTCTTTTCACTTCGTTACCGTCGTTCTGTTCAAAAACTCTTTGCTTCGGTTCTGCTGGATTTATGGTTCCAGGATATTTGGTGTCAAAGTTCGATCAAGTTCGTTCGACTTCGACCATTCCTCGTAATTCGTAGGCTTTTGTCCATTTTTCTGCAGCGCTCAAGTTTGATCGAGTTCGACGCAGTTCGTTCGCCTTCGACCGAGTTCGCCTTTCTCATTTTCGTGCTTTCGTACTTTCGTGATTAGTTTTCATCTTAAATTCGTGGAGAACGAAATCATCAAGAGGATCACGAAAACACGAAAGTACGAAACCGCGAAAAATACGATTGTGCGTGAGGCCACCCGACCCCGCAAAAACGACCGACCGAGATCTCATCTGCTTCTCTTTCCTTCGTTACCTTCCGCCTGTTCAAGAACTCTTTGCGCCCGTTCTGCTGGATTTATGATTCCAGGAAATTTGGTGTCAAAGTTTGATCGAGTTCGATCGACTTCGACCATTCCCCGTAATTCGTAGGCTTTTGTCCATTTTTCTGCCGCGCTCGAGTTTGATCGAGTTCGACGCAGTTCGTTCGACTTCGATCAAGTTCGAATCCCAACATTCCGCCCACACGAGATGAACGATGTAATTCCCTAAACGATTCTTTGAATTGTCGACGTACTACTTTCTCAAAACTACTCTCTCGCCGTTTCGGCGCCGCCACGAATGTCCTGCTGCGGTAATAGGGCAACCCGCGTTAAAGTCATTCCGAGTTTTCAAAGATCAAATTCGTTGCATTACACCGGAGCCGAAACGGCTCAGAAAGTTGACCTGAGAAAGTAGAAAGTAGGCCAGATCAAGAAATAAATCGTTGTCCTGATGGGTCTGCTTAAGATACTCTCCTGACGACTTTCTTCCATTTTGGCTCGGCTGCGGGTCAAGCAATTCGAAAACATCGGCTGTCGCCTTGTGAAAACGTAAGAGAACGACAAAAGTATTGAAGTATAAATGTCGTTTGTCAATGCTTGCTTGCGTGTTTGTTCTTAATGTTTGGAACGTGCTCAAGAGCAAGCTTCCTTTACGGCCAAGCGGACGCAGATGTTTTAAGAGAATTGCGTGAGACGGACACGGATAAGAACTTGGGGGAAAGTTCAATGAATCGTTGAAAAGTGGTGTTTTGTTGGCCGCGGGGCCTGCACTTTCTCAAGACTCAAGAAGCTTCTATGGAAATGGCGAATAAACTGAAATCGGACTCGTGCGTTGTCCATGCGTAAAGTTCGGGTGGTGAACCACGGAATCGCTGTCTTCGGAGACGCTCTCTTCTCTGAATTCGAGACGGTCGAAGAGCATTGGGTGACTGAAGACGGTCATCCAGTTCAGCCCGAATATTGAGCGCCGAACAACATCGGTATCATCCCAGGTGGTGGCGACATCCGGTCCGGATTGAAGAATTAAATGGAAATCATTTGAATCCATTGCGAAACAAAGCAGAACAAGCTCAAACCACACGGCGAATCATTGCGATTGTTCTTCAATTCCTCATTGTCACCGAACACCACAAGGTCCTAAAAAGCTTTGTAACTGTGTAAACAGGAGCGTCTTTTGGTTTCGCGTGTTCCCAAGATCGATCGATGAATTTGTTTTTCACTTCATCGATCTCGAAGCTTCCAATTCAGCGTTGAGGCTTTCAAGTTCAAGCTTGATCCAGTCCAGTTCCGTTTGACCGCTCGGCATGGGAGGGTTGGCAACTTCCTTGAAACTTCGGTCCGCCGCACGCCGAATTTCTTCAGGTTCGTCAGAGCTCGATCGAATCCGATTGAGAACGGACGCAATTCGTACATCGCGGGATTTGCTGTAATGCTGCCCTAGTATTGAGATCGCGATTTTTTTGGCTCGGACATCCGTCTCGATTGCCAAACTCTTTTCACATGCCTCTGCGAGAAAATCGTCCGTTCCGCAGTAGTGCGACAATACGAACATTCCCATCGTTCGCATCTCAGGGCGAATGTCTTTGAGTAATTCTCGCGCAAGAGGTTGGTCGTCGATCAAATCTTGCACTTCTCGGCCAATTTTTTTCGTAACGACGATTCTCAAGCGTTGTTCAAATTCGTTAGCTCGTGCCACGTGAGCCCGCAAATCTGCTTCAAACTTTCGCTCGCGCTCCGCAACCGTTTTAACGAATTCATCAAGATTCAGCTCTTCCGAATTTTCCATCCGGCAGCCCTTGCAACAGGCGTGTTTGTTCTTATAACGCTGTTCGAATTCCTGTCCAATCCAGTTTCCGAATCACCTGCACTACCGCCTAAAGTCGATTCTTGGCTCGATCGCTGGCACGCTGCAAGATCGACCGTTCTCGATCGGTCAGGCTTTCTGAACCGTGTTCGTGAATCTTGGCGAGAATCGCATCAACTTGTTCATCAAGGTTTGACGTCACTTCTGGATGAAAGACTTTCAGATTCCTCGCCGTGCTGGCGCGACGGATTGTTCGCCGTAATCGGCTGACATCGAAGACATCACCAATTGAAGAAAGCCGCCATCGCTGTTGCCGGTAAAGATACCCGAACGCCGCTCCCCAAAGTTCGGACATGTAGGCAACGCTGGTCCATGTTCCCTGCCCGGAAAACGCTTGAAGGATGCGGTAGATGTCGACGACGATATAGATTGCCAGCAAAACGCGAATTTGCATCGGGATCAGACCAAAGAACAAAATCTCCTGACGCGGAAAATGAGTTGCGAAAAGTGCCAGTAACGCAATCACACAGGCGTTAGCGCCCATCAATGGATAAGGCAAAAACAACTTCAGACCAAAGCAGGTGAAGATGACCCCACAGACGAGTGCCGAAAACAGATAAAACCACAAGAGTTCACGCGAACCATACATCCGTTCGAGGGCCGACCCCAGGTACCACACGGCCAACATATTGAACACGAGATTGAACGGAGCATCCCGGAAGTGACAGAAAGCAAATGTCACCAATCGCCAGATTTGACCGTGCAAAACTTTACTAACATCGAGTTCCAACCATTCTTCGACGTACGAGACATGCTCGCCGAAACCACGCATCGCTACAGGCTCGGCATTGTAAAGAAAATGAATCGCAGCAACTCGCGGTTCTTCTCGCTCAACGAATCCGACTTCGTGAGTGAAAATGGTCTGCAGGAAAAACAGACCGACCGTCACGATGATCAGCCATTTTGTCGTCGGAACGTCCTGCCCCCAGGATGCGATACCTGTTCCGTCATCGTCGCGCATATAGTCGCGGTTGGTTGAACCCATCGTCCGTGTTGACCTCAAATCGTCCGTTGTCCACTGAAGAACTCAACATCCATAAGTTTGACAGTGTAACCAGTTCACGTCAGTTCTTCATCGACACAACGCGATTTTTACGCCGGGTCGATGAGGTACGATGGACTTTCAGTCCCTGTCACTTATTGACCGATGACTCGTTCTTTTTGACCGACAATGGATTCGCCGCACCGGGTTGAGGCAATCGTTTCGTCAATTCAATGTTATCGCTGAGCATCTGCTCGATGTCGGCCTGAACACTTCGAACCTCACGACGAAGTTTATCGATTGTCAAAAGCGTCTGATTTCGGTCTTCTTCCGCAGCCGCCATCGCTGCCACTAAACCTTCGCGGAATTCCGGATTAACCGTTTCGGTCTTAGGCAAAATGTCGCCCCCGACGAGCTCTGCTTCCCGCAGTTTCAACTTGGCGTTTGCCTCAGCGAGCAATTTCATCTGGCCTTTGAGAGTTCGCACTCGGTCGCTGAGTGTTTCCTCATGTTTCAAAATGGTGGTTAATTGCTTGTCAAAGTTCTCGACGTAACCAGGTGGAACGAGATTTCGCCATCGCCAGTTGCCTGGTTTCCATGTTCGAACTTCTTCGGGATTTGCTCGCCAGTTCGGCTTCATCGTGGCAGTGTTGTTCTGGATGTCGACCGGCAGGAACGAACCCCGGTAAATCGACGTCCCGTCTTCGGCAGTCTCAAATCCATGCATCAAAAACTTGTCACGAACACCGTTGTCCGATCCCACCCCGACCCGAACGGTCCCATCGTTTTGATTCACAACTTCGGTTTGAACAGGGAAGAAGAAGCTCCCCCAAAGTTCACGGGATCGAAACAGTTCGTTATTGAGAGAATCAATCTGCGCCTGCAAAGCGACGATTTTGGGAGAAATGTCATTGAATTTGTTTTTGGACGCGACCGACTTCGCTGTCCAGCTATTTCTCACCTGCACCAGCTTCGCAGTAAGAACGGAAGCAGTGATCGCAAGGAGGACCACGAGAAATGCCAGGACTTTGCCGGATGTATGCATAACTAGATCCTTGTCGCGAAATTCAATCTCTATTTTTTGTTTGGCAGTCCCGAATCACGCACGGCCCAACACCAACTATTGCACCCGCGACGCGAAATTCAAGAAAGTCGGCGATCTCTTACGTAAAAATCGGCAGAAATCAGGTCGCTTCAGACTGCTTTCTGTTATCGACCCAACCTCGACAAAGGCGACAGCAGATTCTCTCAAGTTATTGTGAACGCGATTCCACCGATTATTTATTCTTTAATCGACCGAAGATTCCGTCTGTAACGGCGGCTACTCCACCCAATCTCGTCCTTTATTTCGGTTCGGAATTCTCGAAAAAATCGTTACGACCACTTCAAATCGAATTGATACCCTGGAACAACGCAGTAATGTCTCAAAGATCATAGGTTTGGCTAAAGTGGACGGTCAAGCAGAAAGTCTCGTGCAATTGCCTTTCGAGATAAGTCAGCCCACAATCTTAAGGATGACCCGACCACGACTTTCCTGTTGAGAGACCCCTCCTTTGAATAAACCACTTGATTCTCAGCCTCCGCTCGTCGCCGCAGACTCTCCCTCAATCGGCTCGCCCGCCCTGGTCGGAACCGGTT
>JBAXBD010000309.1:0-7256 GCA_037142165.1 Schlesneria sp.
AATAAGTTGCGAGTTTCCGTTGTAAGCTTTGCCGTCTCTGACGGACGTTCGATCAGAAGGCTTTTGGAGGCCTGGTTCGCGTCGATATTCCGTCGCCATCGAATCCGGTCGATGACGCGTCGCAACGCTTGCTCCGCAGTTTCCGTGCCCATTGTGCGAGCATCGGTCACTGATTTTGTGATGTTTCGATGACGAGCTTGTTCTTCAATCCAGACCAGCAACCGTTTCCACTGCAGACATTCCGTTCGCGAGAGCAATCGCTCGAAGGTCGGTTCAATCCCTTCTTCCAGCAAATCAAACCAGAGGGACAGAATTTCTTGCAGGGACTCTTGGCGAAGGTCATTCGTACCAATCTCTCTTCGAACGTGATCGGTCAGGTGCGGATGTGTGAAAAGTATTTGAAGTAATTCGCACTCCAGCAGATCGTCTCCATTCGCAGTTCGCTGAAGCGAATCAACCACTTGCTTACGTCTGCGCTGTTCCTCGTCGTCGGATGGTCCGTTTGCGCTGATTTTCCGTTCTGAAACTCGGTTCGTCTGTGTTGTCTGCTGACTTCGCAGTTGCTTAAGCCGCCGCCGAACTTCCAGTTCGGTCAATCCGAGACGCTGCGGTAACTTCCCCAATAACAAATCTTCTTTGATCGTTCCCACAATTCCCGGTGATAAAGTCAGCAAATTCAGCATTCCATCCAATACTCGCTGGCGGGCGTCAACGGTATTGGTTCCGAATCGACTTAACATCAGTCGTAACTGATACTCAAACGCCTCCGGAGCCACGTTGGCCAATTCCAACAGAGCATCACCACCGCGTTGATCAATATACTCATCAGGATCCAGCCCATCGGGAACGGTCAGGATTCGCAAATCGACTTCCTGAGCGAGAAACCGAGGAATGGCTTTCTCCGCAGCATTAATCCCCGCCTGATCACCGTCAAAAACCAGAACCACTTTTTGCGCCAGGCGTTTCAAAACCGTTACGTGAGATTCCGTCAGCGCGGTACCCAACGTCGCAACGGCATTCAAAATCCCCCCTTGATGAGCCTTCACGCAATCTGCGTAACCCTCCATCACGAGAACCGTTCCGGTCTTCTTAATAGCGTCCCGTGCGACGTCCAGGGCGTAACAGATACGACTTTTGGAAAAAACCGGTGTTTCGGAGCTATTCAGATATTTCGCGTCAGGCTTGCAGGTCGAATCGGGAAGTATCCGTCCCCCAAAAGCAACTGTCCGACCACGTTCGTCGTGAATTGGAAACATCACCCGATCAATGAACTGGTCGTAAAATCCGTCACGACCGTCACGTTCCTTCGCCAAAGAGGCCCGCACAAGTAATTCGGAATCAAAACGCCCCTTGGAACGCTGCAGCAGCCAATCCCAGCTTTCCGGATGAAAACCAAGCTTGAATTTTGAGATCATCGAGTTACTGAAACCGCGACCATGGAGATAGTTTCGAGCACGCTCGGCGATCGCTGTCGAAAGCAGACATTGATGAAATTCGTTCTCGGCCCACGCCAGAACATCATAAAGGTGTGGCTTGTCAGGCGATTCGCCCGGTCCACGTCGAAGAGTGGCGGGCATCTCAAGCCCTGCTCTCGCGGCCAACATCTCGAGTGTTTCACGAAAATTCAGTGCGTCATGCTTCATCACGAAAGAAAAACAATCGCCACCTTCTTGACACGACCAGCATTTGTAGGTCTGTCGTTCAGGATTAACCGTAAATGAAGGATTGTGGTCGTCGTGGAACGGACAAAGCCCCTTAAAGACCCGCCCGTTCGGGTGAAGTGCCACCGTCTCGCTGATGAGTCGTACGATGTCTGTTCGCGAGCGAACCAGCTCTTTGAACTCGTCGGACGAACCACCCGCGACGATCGTCATTCGCAATTCCTTCTTACTGATTCTGTCAACCGAATAACGGCAACTCGTCGGCAACTTAAGCACTCAGGCAAAAACCGAAAGCGAACACCAGCACGATTCAAAAGACAAACGGAATTGGTCGAAAAAGGGAATTTCAAAACCCAACATCATGCGAGACCGGTCATACAAACCACCTGGCACAAGTACCGGTGACGAATGTTGACCAGTGCGATGTCGGTTCAAACCGCTGTGGTCAGGACGTGGGCACGTCGGTTATGAGACCAAAACGAAGCGGAGAAGCGTCATACGTGTTGGCATTGTAACTGAGGATTGATGTCAGTCAAGGACCTCTACCAGAGATCAACAAAATCAGGTTTTCTCGTGTGAAGTCCGTTCGAATAACGTCATCTACTGACTTGTCCATCTCGACATAAAAACAGACCCCTCATCCAGCCAGAGAATTCCGCGGATCGATGCGAAATGAATGCCCCCTATTTTCCCGGCGATTGCATCCTCCCGATCAGGTCGTCCGGACTTGCGTATGTGTAATGCCAAATCTCGTCTCCCGGCATTTGGACGAGGACAGGTGCCCCGCTTTGGTCCGGTCGAGCCATATAAACGACCGATTTCGCGGCGAGTGGTCGCCCTTTGTCGTCTTTTTCGATGACCAGCTTCCCTTCCGGTGTGAACTGTTCTGGTTCCTGACTCGGTAAGGTCCGCGTCCAGCCGATCAAGCGACCGTCGTCCGTATACCGATAGGTGTCTTTCCACGTCTTTGGTGTCTGAATCAGCGGGTCGGTGTACTCCCCGGAGTCCGTTCCGCCGTGATAACTGACCGATCGAATTCTTTCTTTTTCATCATAGTCACGATCTTCGTTATCGAGGAAATACCACGTTACGAACGCAGGAGCCGACCATTCCGAACCATTGTGTGCGAAGACTCCAATATCCACGCGGTGAGATTCCATATCACTTTGGGGATGTATCTTTCGTCGAGGATGCCAAGCCACCGTCAATTCCGCCCGACTGGCTGATTTGTCCAACGGCTCGATCTGGATCAAAGATTCGTCACCCCTCAGTACGACCCAGGCATACCTCAACGGCTTTTTATTCGCATCCACACTATCACGAGCAGAGACTGTCATCTGACGCCGGTATTTCACGGACCGGCCGATACGGGCAATCGCGCAAGGAGTGTCGAACAGGTTTTCGTCGTATATCCCCACTTCAAAATAATCAGATCCAACGATGGCTTGATCCTGCTTTTCCACGCGAATTCGCACCAGTGGAGGAATCGTGTCGACAGTCATGGCATGTGTCGCTTCAATCATCCGCAGCGGATCGATCAGCTTTCCATCAAAGACAGAGGGATGAGCAACGCCGGTCAAGTAATCGTCGGGCTTTTTCACCGTTTGATAGTTGCTTCGAAAAATCTGCTGCAACGTCGGTGCAATCCATCCTCGCTCGACAAGAAGCTTCTTCACCTCAGGCCGAAATGCCGCCAGCATACACGCCAGGACATCCAGAAACGGCTGGTCAGTGTATGATGACCCCTGGCTGATCAATAGATACGGTGTGTTCGCTGGATAAACATCGCCAGACCCGGAGTCTTTTCCATCCTGGCGAGGATCGTGGTCCTTATGCTCCGGATAAACATACAGATGGTTGTGGAAATATTGCGCCGTCAACGCCGCCATTGATGTCTGCGTAACGTAGGCAGATCTTGGGTTACTTCGCCAGTGAGGGCCACCCGTCATCGCGGTGGACGAATTTCCAATGACAACACCCCCGTGCAGAATTCGATTTTGCAGTCCACACGGGATGTCCCTTCCCAATTCCGGTTGATACTCAATACGAAAAATTTGAGGAAATTTCGCGTAATCCAGGTTCGAATGGTCTCTATCGCAATTGTCGTAAAGATCGCCGTAATTTCCTGCCGCTGTTTTTTCCGAGTACCACTTCCATAATTTCCTGCCGACTTCACCGTGCTCCTTGATGATCACTAAGGACTTATTTGGCCCCTTCCAATCGAAGGTCGTCCGTACAAGATTCGTCGACTCGTCCCAAACCGCATTTTCTGATCCGACCAGAGCGACACCAAATTTGAGTGACGCTGGTTTTGGAATGGGACGTTCATAGGGCTTTTTCGCTTCGGCGATCAAATTCGCGAACTCAGGATGTTTGCGTACGGACGCGAGGTCTGGATCACGCTCCAGAAACGTGACATCCCGAAAGCCAAGTTCCTGTGCACGTTTGAGTGTCTTCACACAGTCGTCATTCTCGCCTCTTTTCGCATAAATGGCTGCGAGAAGATAATTGGCCTTCGCCGAAAATGGAGCAATACTGACGGCCTGCTGGCCCTGTGCCAAAGCCTCATCCATTTGATTGTTACGGGCAGCGATGATTGCTCGGATCAGAAATGGCTGACTCGCCTCCATGAGCGCCGGGTGACGAAACACGCCAGGTTCATCCGCAAAACAGACATTCCACCCGAGACCTGTGATGATCGAGGCAATCAGCATGATTCGACGTATAAAAATCATCGGGCTGTACTCAATTGAAGAATCAACGACAAATTTGTCCAAATCAGAAAGATCGCTCGCTGACAACATGTCATCTTACCGCAACAGAAGTCTGCTTGGAAAACCAATCATCGTCTCCAAACAGTTTGTTAATTCTGAGAACAACGGAAATCTTAATAGAAATCAAGAACACCCCGTTGAGTTCCACCGCAAATTAGACTCATGCGAGAATGTCCGTCACGACCTGTCCGTGGACGTCAATCAGCCGATACCTGTGGTTGAATGTTTTTCGCTTGGTGCCACTGCTTAGGAGTCCTCGGAGAAGCAGTGTCTTCGCTCTTCCAATCTGCGATTCAAGAGCACTGCTTGACCGAAGACGGTCAAACAGTGGCACGGTTTGATACCTGTGGTTGAATATTTTTTGCTTGGTGCCACTGCTTAGGAGTCCTCGGAGAAGCAGTGTCTTCGCTTTTCCAATCTGCGACTCAAGAGCACTGCTTGACCGAAGCCGGTCAAGCAGTGGAACAATCTGCCAACGAACAAGTGTTACCTCAAAAGAACATGTCTTCTCCATGTTGGTTTTCGTTTCCGGTCTTACCTCTGCCGTTTAAAATCAATGAACCCTTGATCCACGTCTGTGCGGACCAACTGAACACGCAGCCGACGACCGACGTCAACACCTTCATACCCGGTAATCAGACGCCCTTCGACCGGTGGATGAACAATCCGCACCCAGGTCCCTTTTTTTGCATGTCCGGTCACGATGGCGTCAAAAGTCTGACCGATCCTTGATTCCAGCAACAATGCCGCCGCTGATTTGCGGACAGCCCGCTCGACTTTCTTCGCTGCGTCTTCTGCTTCGGTACAATGTGTCGCCAGAGTCTTCAATTCGCTGTCGTCATACGGCAACGCCCCCTTCTGAAGTGCAGCCTTCAGCAGTCGCTGCGTAATTACATCGGGGTAGCGACGGTTGGGGGCGGTCGAATGAGCGTAGTCGCCAACCGCCAGACCAAAATGCCCGCCAGACCGGTCTCCCGCCGCTTGAGCCACGTATTCCCCCGGCCCCAGCAACTTGATCACGCTCAACGAAAGATCCGGAAACCGTAACGGATCATTCGCCTGCGACTTCACCAGAAAATCCTCCAATGCCGATGAACTCGGCAATGATGGCAGCATTGTCCCCCACTCAGCAGCCAGCTCGACGATCCGGTCCCACCGTTTCGGCTTCGTGACGACCCGCCGTATCGACGGGAAGTTGTGAGCTGCCAGAAACCGTGCCACGACACCGTTGGCGGAAATCATAAAATCTGCGATCAGTTCTTTCGCACGATTTTGCCGGTCCATTTCCAGATCGGTCAGCTCATCGCCGACAAACACGGGACGAGTTTGAATCGTCTCCAGATCCAGAGCTCCATACGCATGCCTGACCGCCTTCAACTGTTGAGCCACTTCGTCCTGCAGGCGAATGTTCGCATCCAGGCCGGCGACGGCCCCGATGGCAGGCGGAATCGGCGAGTGACCGTCGAGCCAGCTCGCGACGCTGTTGTAAGCCAGTTTGGCACGGTTGCGCACGGTCGCTCGATAAATGTCCGACCGTTTTAACCGGCCATCGGCGTCAACGTCCATTTCCACCACAACGGCAAGCCGGTCACACTCGAAATTCAACGACGTCAAATCGGTCGAAAGCTTTTCCGGCAACATCGGAAATGTTTCTGCGACAGTATAGACCGATGTCGTATTCTGCATTGCATGCTGATCAATCGCCGAATGTTTCTTGACGATCGCATCGACATCAGCAATCGCCACCAGGATCCGCACAACACCGTCGGGCAACTGTTCCGCGACCGTCAATTGATCCAGGTCTCGCGAATCATCATTGTCGATGGAACACCAGAGCAGGTTTCTCAGATCACGAATCGAATCATCGGATTGAGCTGCCGGGGCATGAATTCCATTAAGTTCTGCCAGTGCCTGTGGTGGAAGATCAGGAACAAGCCCCTTTTCCAGCATCATACGATGAGCAATCCTCTGCAACGTCGCACGATTCTGACCAGTCGCAGCATTCACAGACATCAGTGCGTCCTCGCAGGATGACAATTCGTTTTTCAACTCCAGGCGTCACGCCGAGGGGTTGCTCGTTCTCATATTATCAGGCGAGCCCGGGGAGTAATCCCCTTCACGCTTCAATCCGCCCACAAAAACCCAAATTTCGTTGACGTACTTCGTACGAGCGACACCGACCAAGACGTAGGGGGCGGTCGAGTCTTCGAGCCCCACCAGCATTTCGAAGTCTTTTCAGGAGGACGAGGTTCCGCGCAGCCGGTCTAGCGTCTGCCCCGGACATACCCATTATGTCGGGATCAGTCATCGAAGTCTCATCAACTCCGCCAGCCAATCAGGAATTACAAAACCATCCCTCGAACAGCCCTTTTTCGGTTTCACACGGCGGCATGCTATGGGCAACAATGGAGCGAGCCACTGTCCGAGCTTGCTCGACGCCGATGGGCAACTATGGAGGCATTTGGGCAACTATGGCGGCCTACAGGCCTTTTTCGGTTTCGCACAGCGGAAAGCAATGGGCAACAATGGAGCGAGCCACTGTCCGAGCATGCTCGACGACGATGGGCAACTATGGCGACGTTTAGGCAACTATGGCGGCCTACAGGTCTTTTTCGGTTTCACACGGCGGAAAGCGATGGGCAACAATGGATCGAGCCACAGTCCGAACGTGCTCGACGACGATGGGCAACTATGGAGACGTTTGGGCAACATTGGCGATTTACATGCCTTTTTTCGGTTTCGCACGACAGAAAGCGATGGGCAACAATGGAGGCATTTGGGCAACTATGGCGGCCTGCAGGCCTTTTTTCGGTTTCGCACG
>JBAXBD010000310.1:0-7255 GCA_037142165.1 Schlesneria sp.
GCGTAAACCGGGCCAAACCTGTCAGCCCGTAGACGACGTTTCCCTTCTTGGTCGTCGAGAGCAACCAGCGAATTTCTCCCTCGTCCAATTCCCGCCGTTCCAATCGGCGGTCAGATTTCACGTTCCCGCCACTGAGATGAGCCAGCGGATTTACGCTCAGTCGTCGATTACTGACCATCCAGTTCAGAAATGTTTTCGTCGCGGTCAGGTAGTCGTTGATTGTCTGCTGTGAAAGCCCGTCTGATTTCAGCTTGGCGAGAAATCTTTCAACTCGAACCCCGGAAATGTCGCTCAACTGACGGAACCCGCAGTCGTCGAGAATCGACTGAATCCGAGTCTTGACCAACTGTCGATAGGCGGGGGTCCGGTTCCGATCCTTCAGATTCTTCTCGAAGTCCTCCAGATGCTGCGACAGAGTTTTACCCGTAACAGACGACTGAGCATCAACCAGCCCGAGTTCGGCGATTCTGGCGCGAAGTTTGTTCGGCAGTCCCTCCAGCCAGCGAATCAATTCCGCACTTGGTGGATCGTGCGCGATGCGAGCGGAAACCAGCCTTGTCAGCTTGCGACCGAGTTCCGTTGTCGCGGTCTTGTCCGTGAAGCCGGGAACCCGCTTAATCGATTCATGGTGGTCGCGAATCTCAACGTACCACTTCGCGGATTCTTTCGTCTTACCGTTTCGGTCTGTGTACTGCTGGCGGAAAACTCGCATCGTGTCCTACCCTTTTGCTTTGTTCGTTTGCTGGCCTGCACGTTGAACGGAACTAGATCATTTTCGGCGTTTCGACTTCTCGACAACTTCCAGATTGAGATATTCCAATAGCGCGTCAATCGCTTCCATCGACAGCCCACGTTTACCCGACATAAAGCGGCTCAATGCTGATTCTTCAATTCCCGTTTCCTGAGAAATCCGGTATCGGGTCACCCCACTGGTTTCAATCGCGTCCTTCAGTCGTTCGCTCATTGGCTTGGATTGTTTCTTCGTCATTACTTTCCCGCGTGCTTGACTAATGGCAAGTATATTCGTCGTCGGCAGTTTTTGGAAGCATGATTTTTTTGACGTGCAACTTATTCTTCGTCATCGCCAATCCGTTCACTGGGTGGATATTTCCATTCGGTGATTGCTCGAACGACGGCCAAAGGGTTGTATGCTGCGAGTCGACGTTTTGGCGGATGCCATTGAATTCTTTTATAATCGATGTCCGCCATCATGGACTGCAATAATTTGGGCAGATATTTCATCTCGAAATGTCTAGGTGTCAATCGAACCTCGCGACGTCGATAGACTGCAATCCTAAGAAATTCCAAATGTTCGGTTACCGATTCGACTACGATGAAATCGCTGCTATTTTCAGGGTCAAGCCAGCCGGTCATCATCCATCCGGTTGGCAAACTGCTATCAATTGGCTGCTGCGAACGGTGTTCGTTACCTTGTTCGTCCGCCAGCGAAAAATGGTGAATAGTGACGGGTTCATCATCGTCGACATCTTCTTCGTCGCCTTGGTCCGTAGCTTCGTCCGTGACTTTCCCCGTGGCAGGTCTTTCTTGATTCTTGGCAGGTCGCTCCCTCAAAACGGCGACGCGTTGCCGTTTTGAATCATCTTCCAGTTTAGGAGTTGAGATTAACTCTAAAGCCCCACGAAGACTTAACTCCGGCAATTCGGCACGTTTGGCATCGATTTGAATCCAGTTGCTGGCAATCTGCAAATATCCCCGAGCGGTTCGGGTGGAAAACGAGCAGTTCGTCTCAACCCATGATTCCCATTGACCATGTGCAACAAGGGATTTGGCTTCGAGCAAAACATTGCCGGCGCTTCTCGCAAAGTTTAACCCTTGCCCAAAAGCTTTCTGTGCGCTTGCATGGAACTGGTTCGCTGTCTTCGCCAGTTCAGGAAGTTTGCTGATTTCTGTCATTGGTGCGGCTCTCTTAGAAAAGTGATTCGTCGGTCTGTTACCCAAGGCTGTTAGCTTTTGCTCCCCCTCGACTGATTCGCCTGCTCAATGCCGGGCAAAAAGAAATACTCGGAAGCGACGCGTTGATAGCTGTTTCCAGTGCTGACGCGACTCAGGATGCCGTCGTCCATTAGTCGCTTGATGCGGCGGTGCAATTGGTTTTTGTGAGGCAGGCCAAACAAGCCGCATGCTTCGGTCGAAAGAAAAAATGGAGATTCGCGATGATATTTCTGCAACCGTTCGCACAATCCCGTGAGACGCATCAAAACCGGGTCGCTGGCGTATCGAAGAGCGATTGGCGATGGCAATTCAACGTCAACTTCGTCAAGGAACGTCTTCAGAATACGGTTGGTCCAAGGGTGCCTGATCCGTTTCCAAGCGGAAAGGAACACGTCGCGGGTGACTTTCCATTCCTTTGTTGAGATGTTGGGAAGAGCGGCTCGAAACCATTCTTCAACAAATTTGAGGACCGAGTTAGCCGATTTATCCCGCAGATTGGGTACCGCTTTCAGTCGTCTCGCAAACTCGAAAAGCTGGTCGTTTCGTTCGCCGAATCGTTTTGGAAGTGTCTGCCGAATTGCGATTGCAACCAAGTTTTCGACAGTTCGATCGGTGTCGATTTCAAGGCTGTTACCCAAGGCTGTTATCTGCTGGCTTGGCTTGGTCTTCTCGGTCTTCGGGATGAGTCCTTCCTCGACCGGGTCGATGAGTCGTGGTAAATCACGAAATGGGTTTAACCAGGAGTATCGAATCCCTGACGGATGCAAACTCGGTGGTGCAATTGGAAACGGCAATCGAAAAGGGAACCACTTCGGCAGGCGGAAGGGGGCCGGATCGGCAATCGAAAAGGGAACCACTTGTCTGACGCGTTATTGATCGTTTCTTGGAATAAAGATCTTCAGCGTGGGTTCAAACTCTTGTTCAAACTTTTTTCGGCGCGTTCTTTGCTTCAAGGCTTTGACGTAGTCGGTAACTTTCACCTTCAATTGCCAGGATTTCGACTCGATGCGTCAAGCGATCGAGCAAAGCGCCGGTCATTCGTTCGTCACCGGCGAGGGTTTGTGGCCATTGAGCGAACGGTAAATTTGTCGTCACAATGAGACTCACTTGTTCATAGCAAAGTGAAAAGAATCCGAATAAATGTTCGGCTCCTCGACGATCTAACGGCAGATACCCGAGTTCATCAACGACGATGAGCTGGAGCCTTTTCAAGCTGGCTTCCAAGCGGAGAATGGTGCGTTCCTCCCGTGCTTCCAGGTAGGTGTTGACGAGTTCTGAAGCGGTGAAGAAGCGAACCCGAGATCCGGCCCGACAGGCATTCATGGCAATGGCAATTGCCAGATGAGTTTTTCCAATTCCGGGCGCACCAACCATTACCACATTGGTTTGATTTTTGAGAAAATCTCCTTTCGAAAGTTCGATTACTTTCGACTTGTTCAGCTTGGGAATCTCGGTGAATCGGAAGTCGGCCAATTCCTTCAATGAAGGGAATCTCGCGTCAGAGATTCGTCGTCGGACGGCGTTGCTTTCACGCGCGAGAAGTTCGCACTGGCAGAGTTGATCGAGATACCCATCGTAGGTTACGTTGTCTTTGGAACACTCTTCGCCGATCTTCGAATAGTCTCGAAGGATCGTTGGCAATTTCAAATTCCGCAATCGTTCCGGAAGCAGCGGTGAGCTGGCAGGTGTCGTTGATGTCGTGGCGTTTTTAACAGGCATGATGAGTGACCTTTTCCAGGTAATGGACTTCCTTCTCGCTCGATGAACTATCGAACGAGTCAACGTTCGGCTCTCCTCCCATTGATTCCGCCAACGAGGTTTGCTCATCGGATAACAGCGCGTCGTAGATCGACAAGTTTCGGAGTCCAGGACCGCACTGCGTGAGTTCAGGCCGATCTGCGAGGTCGAGTTCGGAACATGGTTGTGCGGTGTTCTCATTTGGCTTGCCCTGTGTTTGCAGTTCAAGCCGGACAGCTTGTTCGTGAAAGACACGTCTCTGAACACAGCGTTCAATGGCGGCCAGTAACGCTTCCCACGTGTGGCTCTCGATCAGTTGCAGGATCGTGATGAACTGGCGCATTCCACATTCACCGTGACGATACTCCAGTTCGCGACGTAACAACGAAAGCGTCGGGTTTTCACGGACTTTTTGGAAAGGCAAGGCGCTTTCCAACCAACCTGGCTTTCGGTCGAGCAGCGGAATGTAGTGTTCAAACTCGAGCTTCCATTGCCCAGGGTCTCCGCGTTCGTGAGAGACCACGATGTCATCGCCGATCAGGATTTCGACGCGTTCGGCATAGATTCGAAGTCGGGAATGTTGACGGGCATAGCGCACCGGTACGCTGTATCGGCAGTAATTGTGAACGACGGTGGATTGCTTATCGATTCGCGCCGGTTCAACGACACACGCCGAGAACGGGTCGACGGGCAAGCCACGAAATTGCAGAGTCTCCTGGCCGAGTAACTCGCCGTATGTCTTGCCGGTCTGCTTGCAAACACGCTGGAGATCCTTGACACAATTGGCCATGAGAAACACGTTGAGTTCCACAAGACTCGTCACTTGTGGGATGGGTGTTAAGTACGTTCGCTCCGTCCGTTTGACGGAGTTTTCGACATGCCCTTTTTCATTTCCGCTGGCCACGTTGCAGAAGCGAGTCTGAAACAGGTAATGGCTTTTGAGTTCTATCAATCGGCGATTGAGTATTCGTTTTCGACCCGTCAATACCTTGATCACCGCACTCTTCAAATTGTCGTAAGCCAACTGCCCCGGGACTCCGCGCAGGTATTGGAAGAGGTGGTTGTGGGCATCCAGAAAGCTTGACATGTCGTCTTTGGTGTAAGCACGCACGAACGTCGCCTTGCTGAAAGGAAGCCGCGCGCAGAAGAAAAAGAGTAACGTGGAATTCCCATTGAGAATGACCGTTCCCTCGCCCCAGTCGATTTGGATTTCAAAGCCAGGTGGGTAGTCCATCGGTGCAAATACGGGCGACGGGCTCGCTGCTTGTTTACGGTCGGAAACGTAACTGCTCACGCTACGAAGCGACCCTTGAAAACTGTGTTCGGCGACCAGCCGTTCGTGAACTCGAGCACCAGAATGGCGCTGCTTCCTGGGGGCCTTTCGGTCTTGTTCGAGCCACGCATCAATGATTGGCTTGAACGGATCAAGTATGGGACAGGCCCGGGGAGCCTTGAGGGTGTATTCAAACGGATCGGCGCGTTGAACGGCCTTGCGGACCGACTTTCGCGCGATGCCCAATTGCTTGGCAACTTCCCTTTGAGAAAATCCTTCGACAAGAACCAGTCTGCGAATACGTTCGATATCGTCCATTGGAAGCACCTGTTGAACCCTCCTGGTGAGTTGACTGAAGAAATAAATCTTCAGTCAACTCACCAGCAGGGTATTTTGCATCAGGTGGTTCCCTTTTCGATTGCCGACTGGTTCCCTTTTCGGCTGCCGAAGTGGTTCCCTTTTCAATTGCCGTTTCCAGCAATTAAAAAACTGCCGTTTGCCCGAATCTCGCCATCGTCGAACTTTGACGTTTGGACGGGCGAAGACCGAAAGTAGACATGACCACCCCGTCGCGCCCGGGTGATCGGCAGTTCTGTCGCAAGCGAGCGATGCGTCGATACCCATTTGTCGAATGATTCGGGTGAATCGAAATCACGACCGAATACATTTTCCGACGCAGAACCGAGGACGATTCCGAGACCCAAATCATCGCGACAGTAAAACCAATCCCGGATCTGCCACTTCTCCGGCCTGATGCGTTGGTACTGCTTCCATTTAACGGCGGGTCGCTTGTTGCTCCCAATCGGGATTACGCAAATCCCCAAAGAATTGAGGCGTGAAGCCTCTGCAAACACGTCCATCATGTCCTACCTTAAACACCCCGGTTTGGCCAACCGAGTTACAATCCGTTGCAAACATCAATATAAGCAAAGTCAGCTTCAAGCTTCAGATTTTGATGCTTCCCAAGCTTCGCGATTTGGCGCGCCAGCGTTCAGCCAAGCCCGCACTTCAGCGACTTGCCAGCGTACTGACCGACCCAATCGGATCGGCTTCGGTAGTCGTCCCGATGCGTTCAACGCATTGACGTGCCGAACAGAGACGTTTAACAGCTTGGCAACCCCTGCGGCATCAGTGGCCAAGCATTCCAGTGCGGTGTCTATCCGTGACTTGCTCATGCCTGCAATTTTACGGCAAATCAAACGTGCTCGGAATCGGGAAATTAGTGAAAAGCGTCTATTTTTTAGGACTCATACCCACAAATGCCTTTTCGTACCGTTTCATACCTTTTCAGTGTTCGGGAAGTGCTCCAGCAACTTTTTCAAATTCCGCCAACGAATCAAACCAGACCTTGAAAGACTTACTGTGGAGTCTTCGAATAAAATATGTTGACCGCCCGTTCCATTTCTTTACCGTCTTGACGTTTACCCCAATCGCCTTGGCGATTTGGGTTATTTCACCTTTGGCGGGACCATGTCTATATCTGCTGCCCGCTTCGGGATCGAAGTTAAAGCACCAATCGGTTTTTACTTCTCGCCCTTCACTGAGTTGGTCATCAACTTCGGGACTTTCCAAAGCATTTGACTGATTAAGGTCTTTTTTGTCTGAGCTTTCTGAGATTTGCAGTAAGGACTGCCACGATTGAAACTGGCATGGAAAGTCATCTGGCAGATTCTCATTGATACCTTCGTCGTACAATCGCGAATAGTACTTCCAAGTTTCAACTTGATCCCGCAACCGACCAAGGTAATCGGCATTTCGCGATAGCGCTTTGGACTCTGACTCTGATCGGATGGAGATGCCAAGTTCCCCGAGTGTGTCATTTAATAAATTCACGAGATTACGAACGATGTTTTCCGTGTCGTCAATCTGCGCGAAAACCCGCCACTCGCCCGCGCCGTCATGACACAGAAGAAACGTTGGTTCTGACACCTTGCCCCCTACCTTGAGAAGCCGGGTCCGAAGCGGGCAGGGCGGAAAAGGTAGGAATCCCGCGCAACTACCCGCTTCGAATTTCAGCGTTCGCTGCGGCCAAACAGCGAGGCGCACCCGACAGGGTAATGATAACAAACATGATTACGGCAAGCGATATTTGGACGACGTTTTGACCGTCGTTTTCGTCTATTTTGAATGCTTCGTCGCTCGCTTCGCCCGAGTGGGAACGTTCTTGTCAGATTCGGCTCGAATACGTTCTAAAAGCTTGCTGGCCGGTTCGTAGTCTCGACCGTCTTTTGCCGCAAGATCGTGTTCTGTTGGGACGAGTTCGCCTTTGAACGCCTTTGCCAAGATTGACTG
>JBAXBD010000311.1:0-7236 GCA_037142165.1 Schlesneria sp.
TGTTCGTAATGCGGATAAGGCTGAGCTTGCAGATGATCGGTAACACGCTGGCGGCCAGACACAGAATCTACGGATTCGATGAGTGCTGACAACGGCTCCGCCGAACCCTTTCGGCACAAAGCAAGGACTTGATCACCGTTTAAAATAGGCTCGATAGCCCGACCAAGACGCGCCCAAAACTCGACCTGTCCCGTCAGAGATCGCTCGAACACTTCACTCGCCAGACGTGCGTCGAGAATTAAAGCATCAGAGATTTTTACAGGTTGACTCATGCCAAAATAGTAGCATAGCGCTACCGCAAGTCAATATTCAAAAGCCCTCTCGCGATTCGCTGATGGACCACTGTGAACGGAAATTTCGCGTGTTGGTTCGCGTGTTTTTTCTCCGCGCGAGCAGTATTATGCCCGATCTTCAAATTTGATTGACAACGTAATCAGGAGTGCGAAGTTGAGAAGTCTACTTGTCGCGGCGGTACTTTGTTTTTCGACCACGGGGTCACTTTTCGCCCAGTCGATAGAATTCAGCAAGGGGGATCATATCTGCCTGATCGGAAACACGCTTGCCGAACGGATGCAGCATTACGGCTGGCTGGAAACTTTGCTTCAGGCTCAATTTCCCGATCACCATCTGGTCGTCCGAAACCTCGGTTACAGCGGTGACGAGATCGATGGCTGGAAAAATAATAGTCATCGTCTGCGCTCGATGTCGTTTGGATCACAGGACGAATGGCTTGCGGGTGTTTCGCCGGTGCCGCAGATTAAGAAACTCTCGCCGCGCGACGAGGGGAAGGTCCGTGACAACCGTTTCGAACTGACGAATACCAAAGCCGATATCGTCTTCGCGTTTTATGGCTACAACGAATCGTTTGCGGGCGCGGCGGGTCTGCCAAAATTCAAAGCCGACGTCAAAGAGTTCATCGAGCACACCAAGTCACAAAAGTACAACGGACGCTCAGCCCCGAAGCTGGTGCTGTTTTCCCCAATCGCTCAGGAATTGCTCGCCGATCCGAACCTGCCAGGACGAGAGGCAATCGCCAGTGCCAACGCGCGATTAAAACTCTATGCCGACGCGATCGCCGAAGTGGCGAAGGCGAATGACGTACCGTTTGTTGATCTGTTTGGCCCGACAGCCCAATTTGGCAATGAACTCCCCAGTTCGCCGGCTCGTCCGATTACAATTAATGGAATCCATATCAACGAAAAAGGGGACCGATGGCTCGCCGTCTATGCATTGGACCAATTGGTCAAATCACCTCATCCCTGGGAAAAGGGTGAATGGTGGAAGACGCTCGAACCGCTACGCAAAGCCGTTCTCGACAAGGATTTTTACTGGTTTAACCGCTACCGGGTGACCGACGGATTCTCCACGTATGGCGATCGGGCATTTCTCAAGTTTTCCGAAGGTCCGGGGGGCTACGGCGAAGGACTTTCGAATTATTCTGTCGCTCAACGAGAACTCGACGTGCTGGACGTCCTCACCAAGAATCGAGATTCCGTCGTGTGGGATGCAGCGAATGGAAAGACGTCGCAGGCTTACGACAAGGATCTGCCGGAATTTATCCCCGTCATTTCGAATAAGCCCGGGCCGCTCGAAGGGGGAAAACACATCTTCCTGGGTGGCGAAGAAGCCATCTCCAAAATGACTGTCGCAGAAGGCCTGCAAGTCGGGCTGTTCGCTTCCGAGGAAAAATTCCCGGAACTGATCAATCCCGTGCAGATGGCCTTCGACGTGAAGGGACGATTGTGGGTCGCCTGCTGGACGACCTATCCGCACTGGAAACCCACCGAGCAGATGAATGACAAGCTATTAATTTTGGAAGACACGAATGGGGATGGAAAAGCGGATGTCTGCAAGACTTTTGCGGGTGACATTCATAACCCCACTGGATTTGAATTCTGGAACAACGGAGTTCTGGTGGCCCAGGGTCCCGATTTGCTGTTTCTGAAAGATACTGACGGCGACGACAAATATGACGTCAAAGAACGAATCGTACATGGACTGGACACCGCCGATACACATCACACTTCCAATAGTTTTGCTCTCGAACCCGGAGGGGCGGTTTATTTCCAGGAAGGGACGTTCCATCATTCGCAGGTTGAAACTCCCTGGGGTCCACCTCGACGAGTCGTCAACGGTGCTGTCTTCCGTTACGAGCCGCGTGCTCAAAAGTTTGACGTTTATGTTTCGTTCGGTTTTGCCAATCCGCACGGGCACATCTTCGACCGGTGGGCTCAGGATATCGTCTGGGACGGCACGGGAGCTCAGCCTTATCACGCAATCCTGTTTTCAGGCGACATTGATTTCCCAAACAAACATGCCGCTCCACCTCAAGTCTATAAACAGCGGACTCGCCCCTGTGCAGCGACCGAGGTGCTGTCGAGCAAACACTTCCCAGATGAATATCAGGGGAACTTGCTTGTCCTGAACGTCATCGGCTTTCAGGGAATCTTGAGATACAAGGTTGAGGACAAGGATTCGAGCTTCGGCGCGGTCGAACAAGATCCGATCCTGTCATCAACCGACGCAAACTTCCGACCCGCCGACATCGAAATGGCACCTGATGGTTCGATGTATTTCCTCGATTGGCAAAACCCGATCATCGGCCATATGCAGCACAATCTGCGCGATCCAAGCCGCGATCGAATTCATGGTCGAGTCTATCGAGTGACTCACAAAACGCGGGAACTGAGCAAACCGGCGAAGATCGCTGGGGAGCCCGTTGAAAAACTGCTTGAAAACCTGAAATCTTCTGAAGATCGAGTGCGCCATCGGACTCGAATCGCCTTGTCGGGACTCGAAACGAAAGATGTGATTCCTGCCGCCAAGAAATGGATCGCCGCACTCGACAAGTCTGACGCCGAGTACGAGCACCACCGCCTGGAAGGATTGTGGTTACATCAGAATCACAACATCGTCGACGTGGACCTCCTGAAACAGGTTCTTCGTTCGCCTGACTTCCGAGCTCGATCCGCAGCAACACGAGTCCTTTGTGCATGGCGCGATCGAATTCCGGAAACGCTGGAGCTGCTGCAGGTTCAGGTGAATGACGAACATCCACGAGTTCGCCTGATGGCCATCTGGGCACTCAGCTACTTCGACGGAGCCAACGCGAAGAAGGCTGCCGAAATCGCCGTGGAAGCACTGATTCATCCTGAAGACCCGTATATCAAGCATGAATTGTCCGAAACGAACAAGACTCTTGATCGTCGTATCCAGGCAGCGGCAAAATAGTATTTCACAGCCGCAATTTTGAAATCCGACCGTTCTCAAGTGCCATTGGTTCTACCAGTGGCATCTTGCTTATAATCCCCCGCGAATTCGGGGCTCATGAAGTTTTTTGTGATCAGCTTTTTATTTCCGTTTTGAGAAGTACGCGCGATGTTTTGCCGTTTTTCATTGATGAATTTGGTGTCTCATTCGACGTCAATTGCAGTCTTCATTGTTGGATGTCTGCTTGGTCAAATTTCCGCCCAGGAACCCCCTTCGGCTGTTGGACCGCTATTAAAACTGTATCGGAGCGGCAAGTTACCGCCGGAACGACAGCCGGCGGTGATCGAAATGATTTGCGTAAGGGGTAACGAACATGACCTGCGTGTCGTGCTTGAGAAACTGCTCGACCCGGCGGCAATGACGGCAGAAACACGGCAGAAAGCCATCAGCGGATTAACCGACGCAGCGGCAACCAGAAAGATCAAACCGGCCGGAGATTTGTCGGATCTCGCGAAGTTACTCGACGAGGCTGACCCGCATGTACGTCTGGGTGCCGTGCAACTGGTGGCCGCTTGTCACGTCTCCCAGGCGACTCCTTCGCTCAGGAAACTGGCACTCGACGAGAACTCGGATCAAGAACTGCGCCGAGCTGCGATTAATGGACTTGTGACGTTCGGAGGAGACTCCAGCCGCGAGACACTCACCGAATTGGCACAGAAATCCTCCTCAATGAAAGTTCGACTTCAGGCTGCGGCGGGGCTGGTCGGATTCGACGTCAAACTTGCGGCAAGCCAATCAGCGAATTTCCTTGCGGCAGCAACTCCCCAAGATGACTTTATTCCGCTGCTTGACTCGTTTTTCGCTCGCAAGGATGGTTCTCAAGAACTGGCCACCAGCCTGAAGTCGACGAAGCTTTCCGTGGACGTTGCCAAACGATTGTTGCGGACGATGTACGGAATGGGTCGGAGCGATGCGGAATTGTCGGCGGTTCTCAGTCACGCTGCGGGAATTGTTGCTGATGCCCATCCGCCCAAACCAGAAGAGGTTGCGGCACTGGTACAGGAAGTATCGGATAAAGGAGACCCGGCCCGCGGCGAGAGGATCTTTCGGCGAGCCGACCTCAGTTGCATGCGTTGCCACAGCGTCAGCCGAGCGGGTGGTCAAGTCGGACCGGAACTCAGCGCCGTTGGGGGAACTTCTCCGGTCGATTATGTCGCAAACTCGATCCTCAATCCAAATCTGGCTGTCAAGGAGCAGTACGTCACTCGGATGTTTGAGCTGAGCGACGGAAAGGTATTGAGTGGCGTGGTCGTCGATCGGGATGACACTCGTGTCAGAATCCGCGACGCGCAAGGAAAACTGGTCATCATCCCCAAAGCGGACATCGAAGAAGAAACAGCGGGCGTATCGATGATGCCACAAGGATTGACCAAATTTCTGACACACGACGAACTGCTTGACCTGATTCGTTTCGTCTCGGAACTCGGAAAGCCCGGCGATTACGCGGTTCAAACCATACCCCGGATTCAGCGTTGGCAGCTGCTGGCGAACCCCGCAAAAGAACTGATCGCAGAAGTCCCTCACCTGGACCATCTGCGTCAATTTGTGACGGGCCTTGGTCCCGAAGCATGGTCGTCGATCTACGCTCGCGTGTCTGGCATTCTCCCTCTGGAAGAATTGCGTCAGGCGGATAAACCAACGGTTGTGATTCTTCGCGGCGAATTCGACGTGAAAGAGGCGGGTGTCGTCGCGGTACATTTGGAAAATACCGAGCATTATCAGGCTTGGATCGATACGGACCCCGCACCGTCCACGTCTGATTTTGAAGTGACGCTCCAGACAGGCCGACATGCTGTGATCCTGCGAGTCGAAATCTCGAGCCGCCTGAATCCCGAGCTACGTGCCACGATTTCGCATCCCGCCGGATCAACCGCCAGATTCGAAATCATTGGGGGAATGTAAAACGGTACGGTGAAGTCAACCAAAACCTATTGATTGACGACAGATGGGAAAGACGATCAGCAGTTCGTTCATCCGCATTGAAAGTGTTTCTAATTCTGTAAGTCAGCGCTTACGTGGCGAGGTCGTTGCGAAAAGGCCGAAATCGAGAGGAATCCCCGATCGCTTTCTTCTTGTCGATATTGCGATTTCCGTCAATTCGACGGTCTTGTACATCTCGAAGTCAGGGACAATTGCGTATCTGGCTAACTCGCGTCCACTGCCAATTGACATTTCATTCGTGGTGAACTTAATGGCAACTCGTGTTGCCCGATTGGCAAGCTTTCTATAAAACGCGTTCCGCGTTTCAAACAGGATGTACCTGGCCTGCGCCAATGACGTTTGTGCTCGAAGGAGTCGCTCATGCTGCATCGCGGGAACATCTCTTTTTCAGATGATTTCGATGAGTTGCAAACGAATCTGTTTTTCCGAAGAGTTGTCATCAATTCCATTCGGTTAAATGGGTTCATTGCAATTTTTTTGGCTGGTCTGCAATTTGCCACTTCGTTGGGAGGTGCCTCCGAATTGGCGCCTATCGAGCAATTAGGAAAGCGACTTTTTTTCGATTCAAATCTCTCGACGCCTGCGGGGCAATCCTGTGCAAGTTGCCATGCACCCGAGGCGGGATTCACCGGTCCAAGCTCAGACGTCAATTTGAAAACGGGTGTCTATCCCGGTGCCGCCCCTGGCCGTTTTGGGAACCGAAAACCTCCGACGATTGCCTATTCGTCGTTCAGTCCGAAACGATCGTATCAACAGAATGATGAGACTTGGCTTGGGGGACATTTCTGGGATGGTCGAGCGGATGATCTCGTCGCTCAAGCCAAGGGACCACTGCTGAACCCGTTAGAAATGAACAATGCCTCGGCGGCGGATGTGGTGAGCAAGGTCCGAAAGGGCGGATATCAGACATTGTTTGTGCGAGTTTTCGGACCAGGGTCGTTGGAACCTGGTAAAGAGGAGAAGACATTCGATCAAATCGCCCAGGCGATTGCGGCCTATGAGTCATCACACGAGGTCAATGCCTTCCGCTCAAAGTATGATGCATACCTCGCGAAACGTGCCGTGTTGACGTCGCAGGAAATGCGAGGACTTCAATTGTTCGCCGGTCGGGCGAACTGTTCGGCGTGTCACCCTCATGAGCCGGGGGCGGATGGATCGGCTCCTCTCTTTACCGATTTCACCTACGACAACCTTGGTGTACCGCGTAACGAAGCCAATCCGTTTTATGTGGCCCAAGCCTCCGTCAATTCTGATGGGAGACGATACCAGGACTTGGGGCTTGGTGGCGTGCTGAAAGACGAGTCCCAATTCGGCAAAGTCAAAGTTCCCACGCTCCGCAACGTGGCTAAAAAGCCATACCCCGATTTCGTCAAATCGTACCTGCACAACGGAACATTTAAGAGCCTGAAGGAAGTTGTCCACTTCTATAACAAGCGGGATCAGGAACCGGACGAGTTTCCACCGGCCGACGTTCCGGCAACTGTCAATCATAACGAGCTTGGAAGCTTGGGACTGAGTGATGCGGAGGAAGACGATCTGATCGCGTTTCTCGAAACTCTTTCCGATGAAACGGAACCCACTTCACTGCCACAACCACGGTGGTCGAGTACGTCGAAGAACTCGTTTCGAAATGTCCGCGATATTTTGCGCGTTGAGCGTTTTCGACAAAATGTGATTCAGGCTTCTGGCAGAAGCGATACGTCGATACGCTGAGTTCGTGACTTTGACGATTCATATGCTCACGTCTCAGATTTGTTGTTGGTTTTTGTCAAAATGTAACAACGCACGCGCTAGCGTTGCAGGCCGGTCCCTGCTTCGTTAAACTTCTCGGTCCTCGCGTGCGCCTTCTTTGTGGGTAGGCTCTCACTGAGAACCGGCGACGGGTCAGAATTTATCATCAAGGTACGTGTTTTCATGTCGAAGGAAGCTAAGCTAGTCGTCAAGACGCGAACGGACAAAGAAAAAGGTTCGGCAGCGTGTCGGCGATTGCGTTGGAGTGGTCAGGTTCCCGGTAATATTTACGGG
>JBAXBD010000312.1:0-7225 GCA_037142165.1 Schlesneria sp.
CGAAAAGGGCGATGAACAGGGGGACGATTCGGTTCATTGAACCAGCGACGATCGGTGACAACGCAATATTCCTGACTACAAGGGCAACTGAGACCATTGAAGCCTAACTGCTGGACCAGACCGTTCGCCAGTGGGTTTTCGTAGATGTGGACGTTTTGTTTCGGCAGGCCGAATACCATGATGGTGATCGGGTGTTGATTTCGCTGTCTCCGCGAAAAAGAAAACGTCCGGAAATTCGCATTCCGAAGAAATCCTGTGCCACTGCTTGGCCGTCCTCGGACAAGCAGTGCTTTTTGACCTACAAAAGGAGAAGACACTGCTTTTCCGAAGACTCCAGAGAGGGCGTCGCCTCAGACCAAAGTAGCCCTCTCGCTCCGCGAGAGGATAGCCGAATTGCAACAGAGCTCAGCGGGCGTTTGAAAGCCCCGATGGATCACGTGGTAATTGGCAACTCGGCTTTCTTCTCGCGGAGCGAGAAGAAAGCTTTTGCGGAAATCCTGAAACTTGACTCAATGAGTCAATCTTCAAAACTGAAGAAGTCCAAAGCAGTGGCACGGCTGATAGATATCGTTTAAAACAAACATTCTGGCTGATTCAGTTTTTCACCATCGCCGGTGCGAGTGCCGGGTCGTCCAGATCGAGGCGATAAAGGATCTGGTTGTAATCGTAACGTGGGGTTGGCTGGGGCCGGTCGGCGAACTGTTGGGTATAGGTCCCTTCAAAAAGCAGCATTGGCGTATCCCCGGAGGTCAGTTCAGGGTGCAATCGAGGGTTGTAAAAAGTGTAGTTGTTATGAGACAGAATCTTGATGGCTGGACCCCACGGTCCGGTTGGAGAGTTCGCTTCAGCGTACCAGAGTTCTCCAAAAACCGATGGTTTGCCGAATGATTGCATGAAAACGGTGACCCAGCGCTTGCGGTATTCGTTAAATGCGATGGAACCGGTGTGGGGAATGACTGGTTTTCCGTCGACCGCAGAGAGAATTTCTTTTTGCGGCTCAATTATCTGCCACTGGGACGGATCTTGCCAGGCTTCAAAAGTAGCGGGGCAACGCAATTTCGGTAGCGGATTTCCGAAGAAGACCCATTCCTTGCCGCTTTCGTCTTTCCAGAACGCCGGGTGTCCGTCAGGGACGACTGGTTGGTTTGGAGTCTCTTTTGATTTCGTCCAGATTGTCTTGAGGGGGGTGAATTCGGATTGTCCTTCGTTCCAAACGCATAAGCCTGTTTCGTACGCTTCTAACGGCGGTTTCACCTTAATATAGGTGCAAACCAGTTTTGGCTGGTTGGTTTTGTCTGGCAAACTGACGTACCCATTCACCCATGTAGGACCTGTCCCCGGCATTTTTGCGACGGCGCGCGGCGCATTTTGATTGTTTACGAAGTAATTGAATGAGGGGCGAAGGGGTGGTTCGAACGATTTAAACGGTTTGAGGCCGGTTGTTGCGCTGCTGGTATCGAAGATTCCCAGCGGATATCTTGCCAGGGTCGTATCACCCCATGCCCAAAAGAGCTTGCCTCGATGGATTGCCGTCTGGACAGAGTCGCAACCGACGATTGGGACGTCGTGCCAGTCGGTTTCGAGGCCGAGTTGCTGACTTTCGCAGAAAAGTCCCGTACCGGTGAGTCGTCCGATCCGTTTCGCGATGATTTTGCGTTCGACTTCCACTTTCAGAGTCTGGCCCGGTCGGGGAATAAGCCTGACACCTCGGTAGCCGAATCCATCCGCGGGAACTTCGTAGCCATGTCCCAATAGGTCGAACCAGACTTCCTGGCCCATCAGTTCAGGTGCATTGAACGCGATGATTCCGGCGTTATCGGTAACGAATCGCAAAAGATTCGTGGTTCGTAATTCGACGAGTGGAACTGGCCAGCCGGTCCCCTTTTCGGTCACAACAATTTTGCAAATTTGCGGTAAATCGGCCGAGATGGCGTAGGGACCTGGCGAAATCACCAGCGAGATCGCCAGGAATGCGTACTGATAATGGGAATTTCGCATGGAATAATCGTTCTCTCAGCTTGAAGAAGGGCCTGAAGTAATCGTTTTAAGTCAGTCTTCCATCGTTTGTTTTTATTCAAGCACGAAAATCGAAGCCCGCTCGATGGATGTTCTCGAACTGTCATCGTGGCGTAAAGTAACACTCTCAAATAGTCTGGAACGTAGTCTGAGCTGGCGTGAAGTTTTTCTCGAGCCTGGTCGGAGCGTGGATGCAACCAGACTAAAAAGTGCGCTCAGTGCTCCCTTTTTCGATCATTACGGCTAGTCATGTTTAGCGATCGGGCGAGATACAGCGTCTCTGTGGGTATTCGGAACGTCTATTCCGCAACTTTTTTTTGAACTCCGATGGAAATTGTGGTTTTGTGTAAAAGACTTGAATTGACAGAACTCGTAAGCTCGATATGATCCCAGTGTCGATACGTGCTTTCCGACAGGCACAGATTCAACGGTGTTACTTTTGAATCGCCTCGCTTCGCAAGATGTCCAAGGTTTCTTGACGGTCTCCCTGGAACTTCTAACAGTACGGTTTTCGTAACATTAGATGGTTCAAGATGGAAAGGGTGGCTGTGGCATCTTGAGTCCTTCGTCCTCAGGCTCATCAGTTTGAAACGCTTTCTATTTGCTTTCGAACGTGGGTTTTCGACGATCACTCAACTTGCTGTTACATTGGTTGTTCTCTGGCATTCGCTCGTTGTCGTCTGAAACGCTCCTTTGAGGCGAATTTTCTCGCCTTGGCGTGCGTTTGCGGCGGCAATTGTGGTTGCCAAGGTCGCTAGAGATGGCGTTCGTGATTTTCGAACGTATTATAGTTCGCGCGTAGCTGTGTTTGTTTGATGTGTGTGTCGGCTAGGTGTTTTGAGGCCGAAGTTTTCTTGTCGTTAGCTGTATCTTAATCGAAGAATTTGCGATTAGTTTTTCGTTGTTTTTGAATCTTGTACCCCGTGTGACGGGGTCAGACTATTTGAGCGGAACCCGCCTGGATGTGCTGGGGATTCCAATCTGGACCGATTTGTTCTCCGCCGGGTGGCACTTGCCATTCGACAGCGTTGAGGTTTCTTGCCCGCTCGCGCTGAGTGTGTTTAGCCAATGGAAATGTTTATGACCGCCGATCAAAGTTCCGGTTCCCCGAAACGCGTAGTCCGTCGCCGTACCAAGAAGGTGGATGCGACCGAATCCAGCGAAATGCGAGAAACCGGTCTGACGGATTCCCAATCAGTAAAGCCGTTGATCGAGGATGTTCTCGACGAAATCGCCGCCGTGCGAAGAGAGTCCGAAGGATATCCCACGGAAAAGGACATGGATTTCGAGGCGTTAGACGCTGAGCCGGCTCCCAGACGTGCTCGGGCACGACGCGCAGATTCGGCAACGCCCGTTCCAGCGACGGAGCGCCCTCGTCGCGGACGTCCGCCGCGTGCAGCCGCAGTGCAAACGGAAACAGCGAGTACAGAAGTCCCTCCTGTAGAACGAGCTGAGCCTGAATCGTTTCCGGCACCAACCCGCGAACCAAGAGATCTGCGTGAGCGAAGAGAATCTCGCGAACCCCGCGAGTTGCGAGAGGCTGCGGAGTCATTGGGTGACAGTCGTGGCGGTGATAACAGGTCCAGCGGCGAAAGCAGCGAGTTTGTGACGGACGAACCGCGAGACGCTTCGGCTGGTTCTGGTCCCTTTCCAACAGGAGCTGAAGGGTACCCAACGGGGCCTGAAGGATTCCAGGACGGTGGTCCAAACCGTCGTCGTCGTCGTCGTCGTGGACGGGGTCGCGGTCCTGCGGGTCAAGCTGAAGGGGGTGGTGGAAACTACAGCGGACCGCCAAATCAGCAGCAACAACGACCGCCTCAGGCGCGTTACAACCAGCCGCAAGGGCAGGGTGGTGGATACGGTCAGCAGCAAGGTCGTGGTCAGCGTCGTCCTCCGCAGGATAATCGACGTGGACAATATAACGGTCACTCGAATTCGGGCGGAAACGGTCGTCCCTATTCCGAACCTCGTGGCAATCAGGATCGGGATCGCAGCACTTCAGACACCGTCACGCTGGTGCAGGGTATTCTTGAGTTGCATCCGAAAGGGTACGGCTTCTTACGAGACCCCAAAGCGGGATACATCTCACAAGAAACGGACTCGTTCGTTTCAGGCTCGTTGCTGGAAAAATATGGCATTCGCGAAGGGGTGCTGATCACCGGCGAAAGTATCCCTGGCGGACGTGGGCAGGGACCTCGGTTGAGGTCCATTCAGTCGATCGAAGGTCGGCTTCCCGAGCAGTATGCCGAGATCAAGAATTTTGATGCTCTGACCCCGATCAATCCGCATGTTCAAATCAAGCTCGAAACGGGTTCCACTCCGATCACGATGCGTGTGATGGACCTGCTGACTCCCATCGGCAAGGGACAGCGTGCGTTGATCGTCGCGCCTCCGCGAACCGGTAAGACGATGCTGCTGCAGGAAATTGCCGATTCGGTAAGCACGAATTACCCGGAAATCTACCTGATTGTGCTATTGATCGATGAACGACCCGAGGAAGTGACGGAAATGCGTCGACGGGTGAAGGGCGAAGTGGTTGCTTCGTCACTCGATCGCGAAGTCGAAAATCACATTCGCGTCAGCCAACTGGTGTTTGAACGAGCCAAACGGATGGCAGAAGCGGGACGCGATGTCTTCGTGTTGCTCGACAGCATTACCCGGACGGCTCGCGCTTTTAACAAATGGACGAATACCGGTCGAACGGGAACGGGTGGTCTGGATGTGAAGGCGATGGACCTGCCGAAAAAAATGTTCGGTATGGCCCGTCAGTTCGATGAAGGTGGTTCAATGACCGTTGTAGGAACGGCATTGATCGAAACCGGCAGTCGGATGGACGAAGCGATCTTCCTGGAATTTAAGGGGACGGGCAACATGGAAATGGTGCTCAGTCGCGACCTGGCCGAACGGCGGATCTGGCCTGCGATCGATATCTCCAAATCAGGAACCCGACGTGAAGAGAAGATCCTCCCTCCGGAGGTCCTCGAAGGGGTCACGCTGCTGCGTCGCAGTCTCGTGTCACTAAGCCCGGTCGAAGCGATGGAGCAGCTCACCCGGATTCTGCAAAAGTATCCGACCAACGCCGATTTCCTCGCGAAAGTGCGATCGATTCTTTAAGACGCCTTAAGCGTTTTTCTTGATTCTGTTGTCTAAAGTCGATGCCGGGATTGCGTTCACTGCGATCCCGGCTTTTTTTGTTGCTTCAGTGCGGGTACTTACAAACCTCTTCGAGCACTCTCATCGATTGAGGTTGTTTCCAGCTGTTGCGAACAATCCGACATCGATATCATTTTGTTACTTTTCTCCCTGTGTCGAAAAACTCATTGGAGGCGCTCCCTGTGTCGAAATTAATTTTTTCTGCGGATGGATTGAACCGTCGTTCCTTATTGAAAACGGCTGCAGCAGCGAGTGTTGCTTTTGCCGCGCCAGCACTCCTTCGTGGCCAGGACCCGACAAAGGGTGGCAAGCGTTACAAGACTGTATTGATCGGTTGTGGGTGGTGGGGCGGAAATATCGTTCGTGAGGCAATTGCTTCCGGGCAATGCGAAATCGTGGCACTCTGCGATGTCGACTTGAAGCAGGTCGAACGATTAAAGGGGGAGCAAAAGGAACTGACGGCTGATTCTCCGAAAGTTTACCAGGATTTTCGTGAACTGATCGATAAAGAAAAGCCCGAGATTGTGATCAATGCCACCCCGGATCACTGGCATCCGTTGATCACGATTGCGGCCGTGAAGGCCGGGGCTGACGTCTATGTTGAAAAGCCCGTGGGGCACACGATTCTTGAAGGCCGAGCGATGGTCAGTGCGGCTCGCGATACCAGCCGGATCGTTCAGGTTGGAACTCATCGCCGCGTCTCGCCGCACAACATTTCAGGCCGTGAATTCATTCAGTCGGGGAAAGCGGGCAAGATCGGGATGGTCCGGGCGTTCGTGCACTACGGTGGCGACAAAGAACAACCGACCAAGAATCAGGAACCTCATAAGGAGCTCGACTGGAACATGTGGTGCGGACCAGCTCCACTACGTCCTTATTGCCCAATTATCCACCCCAAGGGTTTTCGAAATTTTCTGGACTATGCCAATGGAACATTAGGTGACTGGGGTATCCACTGGATGGACCAGATCTTGTGGGTCATGGACGAAAAGGCACCGAAGAAAGTCTTCTCGACCGGCGGGCGATCGATTCGAGGTCCTGTGGTGAACACCAGCACGGAACAGACGACCGATGCACCGGATCATCAGGTGGCGAGTTTCGAATTCGAGCGGTTTACCGCCGTCTGGGAACATCGTCAGTTCGCTGGCAACAGCGCTGAAAAGGGCGAAACGGTTGGTTGTTACTTTTACGGGACCAAGGGGACGTTCCACATGGGTTGGCAGAAGGGCTGGACCTTCTATCCGACCTGGGGTGAACCAATCCACGAAGATCCAAAACTCGGCATGCCTGATGAACAGAACATCAAGGAATTGTGGGCTGACTTCATGAGTTCGGTCAAATCACGAAAGTTGCCAATCAGCGACATCGAAATCGGTCACCGTTCGACGACGATGAGCTTGCTCGGAATGCTCTCGCTGAAACTCGGCCGCAGTCTCGAATGGGACTCAACGAAGGAGTTGGTCGTCAACGACGACGGGGCGAATAAGCTGCTGAAGCGAAACTATCGCGGTGAATGGATTTATCCAATGTGAAAGTCTTCGTGAAGGAATGAAACCGAGTAAAAGACAGAGAGCAACGATGGGAATACTCATTGGCACTAATTTACGCTTATAAGAAAGATGCGATTCGATTGGGTTTGGAACCGAAGGTCTTGCACTTGAATTTATTAGTGTAGATTAGCGGAGATTAGTGTTCAAAAAGTCTTTTTCTGTCGTGATTTAAGCCGCGAAAATGTGCGCGTATGCTTGCCTGAAAGATTTGCGGATGTGTTTATGAGATGGACATGGCTCGTAATCTGCTGGATTGGATTGGTTTCGCCAATCTTGGCGGATGAGCCTGTTGATTATTTGCGCCGTATCAAACCCGTCTTTCAGGCGAGGTGCTATGCCTGTCATGGTGTCTTGAAACAGGAGGCCGGGCTGCGGCTGGATACGGCGGCGCTCGTATTAAAGGGCAGCGAATCAGGGGCGGTGATCAAGCCGGGCGAAGTTGAGTCCAGCTCGCTTTTGCGACGAGTTTCTTCATTGGATGACGCCGAACGAATGCCGCCAGAAGG
>JBAXBD010000313.1:0-7213 GCA_037142165.1 Schlesneria sp.
CTCAACGATTTCTCGAAAAGGATTTACGGCTCCACGCTAACGGCCCGGCTCTAGGTACCGTTATTGAAATTAAAGAAGAAAAAGGGTTTGGCATAACGCTTGACGCCATCATATATGATGGCGTTCTCAAGACCGGGGACCAGATTGTGGTTGGGGCTTTTGAGCAACCAATCAAGACAAAAGTGAGGGCGTTGTTAAAACCCGAACCGACAGGGGGCTTCAAACGGGTTAAAAAAGACGACTCCATTGATTGCGGTACCAATCGGCCCCATCGGCAAGCGAGTGATATGGTCAGCAAGTTTCGGTTCCAGCGGCAATCGAAAGACCAGATTTTGCAGCACGATCGAATTAGGGTTGCCGCTATTCGGAAAGACTGCCGTTGGATGATTCGGATACCCCTGGCTTTCCATGATCAGGAATTGTTTGTCATGGCTCAGCCTGACGTTCTCGATCCCGTCCTTATTCGAATCCTTGGTGTGATAAGAAAACAGGTCGACGAATCGATCTGCGTCCCGGTAGAAGTAAACCGGTTTTGCTCCTTCTTTCACATACCATTTGCCCCCTATCGGTTTCAGCTCTTTTGGCGGTTCAGCACCATTGCTGACGCCAGTTCCTGCAAAAAAACCGATTGGAATCATCAAGCAGCAAATGAGCTTCAGCAAGGCGACTCGGTTTCGCTTCAGGCACGGAATCATGGCTGATGTCACTTTCGATTGAGATGAACCAAACAGGCGAGACGACCGACCTGATTCTGATCGAGTGAATCAATGTTCGCAACCGCACCCGCCACCACCACTGCCGCAGGAAGACTGAGGGATCGTCACGAGCCCGGCGGCGGAAACCGGCTGGACCTCAACCACCCCGAATCCACCCGCCGCTGCTTGCAGTGCGAGCTTCGTCGAATCAGGTCCTCGATCACACAAAACGTAAAGAATTAACTTCTGACGATCGAGTGTCCATTCCATATCGATCAGTTCGAGATTCAATTTCCATTGGCTTATCCGGGCACACCATTGCGGGAACTCGTGTTCGCATTCGCGGATCCGATCGCGAGCTGTTTCCAGGTCGCGATGCGTTGCTGTGCGGAGCAATTTGAAATCGGTCTCTGCTTCCTTGGCGGGATCGAAATTGGGCTTAAGTCGTTCCAGGACATTGCCGATTTGAAGTCCCCGATGGGTCTCGACCACGACGTCGGCGCCGCGAGCGGGATGCTCGGGGCTTTCGCTCGCGAACCTTGCAACTTCAGGAACAGTCCCGTAACGGACGAGGTAAATATCGGTCGAGGTGATTGTACTGGTAGTCATATTTCGAACCTGGTCTCATTTGTGTGACTGGCTCGGTCTCGATGAAATCGAGCCAAGGAGATTTTCGTTTCTTGATGGGATTCAGTTATTTGTCTGAGGTGGTGTTGGCGTGTTCGGTCGATTACCGCCGGGCCTTCTTCCACCTGGCCCCCGCTGACCCGGCTGGAAAAACCCGTTCTCAATTCCACTTGTGACTCCGCGTCCCATCAGCCCCAGAAAGCCACCTTCGAATTCAAGTCGAATCCTGACACCGCGATCGGTTGGGCGAATTTCAAGAGACATTGCATCATTGTCAGATTCGAATGAGGCTCGTGCCCGTTCGTTAAATGGTTGGGCAGCAGGATTTTCGGTATCCGCCACGGACAACCAGTTTCTCGCATGCGTCACGAACTGAAAGGGGACGCGATTACGTCCCGGCTGAGCCGCTTGAGGCAACGCCACAGCACTGACCGCCTGCCTTAACGTATCGAGAGCCGTATCGCCGCCAAAGGCGACCCAGACTGCCTGGGGACTGGCATAGACGTAAAGCTGAGCCTTTTCCCCGAACATTCTTTGTCCCGTTTTGTCGGGTGGATCGATCGGCAAACGATGTACGGGGAATGAATCAATCACCTCGGCTGCCAGTTCGAGCTTTTCCATCAACTGATTTCCATTCGGATTCTCTTTCACATAAGTCAGCAATTGCTCAATTTGTGTCGGGAGATTCCTCGACGTGGCCAGTTTGATTCCCCCAAGCAGCACGAATCCCCCCTGCTCCGTTCCCGTCAGTTGCGCCAGAGCGTCAAGATGCCCGACGTCTGCCGTTGTTATCAGTGTCTTGAAGATGGGGTCGGCGATCTTCCCAAGTTCCGACGCGGCATCTTGATTCCCGCTTTTGGCAATATCCCGCTGAGCTGCCTCGAAATAGGTGACAAACAGCTTTCGCTGTTGTTCATCGAGCAACCACGACACGGACGCGGTGAACGTTGACGGGTTGGTAACGAGGTTTCCGAAATAAGTACGCTTGCCGGCCATGTTCTGGAACAGTTTTGCCAGTTTACTGTCCTTGCTCCCCGCGATTTCGACATCAATATTGGCGATTTTCTTTTCAGGGTCGATCCGTCCGCCGATGGTGAATTCTTCACCCTGATTCACAACTTTATCCAGCAGTTCAACCCAGCCTTCGCCATTGGCTCGACGCAGTCGATAAACCGATTCGGGCTCGTCATCCCGTTGCTGCAAGTCGGCGATGGCCTGGCTTTTAAAGGCCTGTAATGCCAAGAGTTTCATGCCCGGGGGAATGGATTTAATCAGGCACGAAATCGCAATGTCGTATTGGGCCGTCAATCGCGTGGACAGCTTTTCTGGATCAGGAAAGTTGAAATCCAGCGACGTATCGTTTCCGTCCGGTCCGACGACGAAAAGGTAACCGTTCCGAAAAAACGTTCGAATCTTGAAGTTGTCGGAATAAACGATTTCGTGCCGATTCGCATTTCCTTCGACGGGAACAATCGTTCCTGTGCCGTATGCGAGGGTCAGAAGCGTATCGTCAAGATTCTCGACAGGCAGATACGAAATTCCAATCGGTCTCACAAAAGATTCAGTATTCAGGTACAGCATCATCCCAAACGGACGCGATCGATCGATTCCCTTTGTTTCCTTCAACGTTTCAGCCGTCCATTGATCCACGCGATCCGTCATATCCTTGCGTTCGGCCGATTCAAACATCAGCCCGGCGTGATCGCGAAGTCGTTGAAGACTGGCCACATTCAGAACGACGAGAGGGTAATCAACCTCGCTCGTAACTTTATCCGCAGCAGCGACTTCGTGTGAAAACTGACTGATACCCATTATCAGGGTCAGCAGAACTCGCTTCACGAAAGTTAACGATGGCACCAAACACCGCATGAAATCACTCCACTAAAGGCAATCCGAAAACTGCCTCGCAAGTTTGTCACGTACCGACCCGGATGATGCACGAGTCGCTGAGGCTGGGACGAGAGGGATCTTACCTTAATCCGGTCTGAATTGTCAGGAACCCCGGCACAGCCGGTGGATGCGATTTGCACGAAGGGATGAGAATTGGGATGTCGTTCTCGTGTTGATCAAATCCAAGAATCAGGCGCGAATCAAGCGATTTACAATACGATGAGGCAAATTCTTGTACGAAATCGCGATGCGAATCCTTTATCCTGTTCGCGAAAGGGAGAATGGTGCTGAGGTCGTTCTCGTACGGTTTCGGTGCCCCACGGGCGCTCAATAAGTCGAGTGCACATTATGTCAAGCAAAAATGATGATTCGGCCACATATTGCCCCGTTTGCCGATGCACATTCGCGGCAATTCCAGAATCGGATGGCAGTTGCACATGCGATCGATGCGGAACGCGCGTCAGGCGGTACGTTCCGACTCTGCAGGAAATCGCTGAACGGCGGTTGACGATTCAGCGGTGGCGCGAATTGCTCTTTATGGTCGCTGACCTTCATCAATTAGGGTACGAGTATGCTCGCATCGTCCCGTTTATCGTCGATACTCCGGGGGGTGGCGACTGGACGTGCATCATTGCTCCTGGCACATACATTTCTCCCCTTAATGGGGCCGTAATCGACGAACGAAGCGGGCCTTCAAGAAGGGAATTCCCTTACTTTATTGGTCGCGGATGGCGTGGATACTCGCCTCAATTTGATTCTGCCGAAAACTTGCTGAGTGCCTGTCCAAAATTGGCTGAACAATATCTTGGCCGTGACCAGGAGTACGTTGCCTGGTATCAGGAAATGTTGCGGCTTACGGAGCCCGATGGGGTGATCTACGCTCAATCATATTTGGACGACGACGCTCATCGTCCACTGAATCCCATCAGAGTCTTCGGTTTGGAGGGCGAGCGGGAACATCAGGTACTGCCTCCCCCTCCTGGAAAATGGATGTGAGTCAGATTGCCTGTACCGCAAGTGGCCTGGAGACCGTCCTGCAACAATTGGAGTATGACGCTTGACCCAAAGAACGAAAAAAGGTGCCGGCAAGAAACCGGCACCCGGTGGGGAAAAACATTCAATCGTCGATGTGATCAACAAGCAGTGATTTACCGGGTGGAGTCGGCGATGGCGATCGCCGCGGACTGGCCACCAGGCTGTGGAGAAGACGAGGCTGGGGTCCGAGCGACCCACTGATTAACGCGAACAACGGAGGGACTCGAAAATTTACGGGCTTGGACAGTTGATTCAGTCGTCCGAGCAGGTGCCGCGGATTCGCTCAACTGTGTGTCAACAGAGTTTGAAGGTTTGTACGAGGTTCCATTCTTCTTGAACTGATCAGCGTCGAGAGTATCGTCTCGTTCGGCTGAGCGAGGTGCTTTCTGGCCAGAAGCTCGTTGGTCGGGTGTTGGTTTCAGTGTCGTGGCTGGTGCCCCTTCGGTTGAAGGTGCACTTCCGATGGCGGTCCCGCCGATCGGGGCGTACGAGAGTCGTGTTCCCGTCTGGATGGTTTTCACGACGGTGATCGGCTTCATGACGGTGACTTCTGTCGGCTCGTAGACGATGCGACTCTGAGCGACCTTACGAGTCGTCTGTGTCGGCTGAAGAGTTGTGACATTGTAGGTCACTTGTTTCATCCCTGGAACGGCAACCTGCTTCGTGTAAGGTTGTGTACAGGTCATCGTTTGCGGAACGAATGTTCGCTGCTGACGGTACATTGGAGTGAACGCGTTTCGCAAATCGTAGCTGGCTCGATTCATGAAGCCGGCGGCATTAGGACGATTGTCGTATTGCCACGAGGGGACGCGGCCTGTGGGGACATTGTTGGTCACCCAGTAGCCGACTTGCTTTTGCGTCGTTTTGTATTCGGTCACATTTTGATAATCGACTGTGGAGACATTCGCAGTCCGTTGTTCCGTGACTGGACGCATTTCGGTGACCATCTGATCAACGTATTCGGTTTTGACAACGGGCCGGTTGACCGTCTGCTTGACCGGATGGTACTCCGTCACATGGACGTCCTGCACAACCGGATGAACGACGGTTTGCATTGGCTGTACTTTAACCGTCTGAACGACAGGGACATGAACGACCTGGACAGGCTGTTCGATGTAGCAACCAACTGGTGGACCGCTTTGGGCGGTATTGCTGTATGCGTAGGAAGCGGTCGTCATTGGCGCGGCAGAGTAGGCCGATGCCGTTTGACGCATAATTGGTGGCGTTCCCATATACGGTGGAGCCGAGCAACCGCAGCTGCGTCCCCCTCCGAAACCGGAAAACCACTGTGCGGATGCCGTTCCGCTGAGACTTAACACGGTGAGGCTGGCAAACAATGTGGCCAGTCCGAACGATGATCGGGGCATGGAAACCTTCCTACCTGAAAACCTGAGGTCTGAAAGCGGTGATGTGAAAGCGCTGAGGTGAATTGTGAGGGGATGCTTCGGCAGCAATTGCTTGTGAAAAGCGATTGGATGGTCGAAGCGGGCGGGTTTTTAGAAGAATCTCGATTTTCGGTCAAGACCGTAACTTCGCTTACCGAGAAGATTCAACGATGGGTCCCCTCGTAGTGGAGGCTTCCAGCCTCCACGCAATTTCTTGATCAGCGGCTGGAAGCCGCTGCTACGGGGAAGTCGGTCATCCCCGAGAATCCGTTTTTCCATCCTGTGAAGGTCATTCACCCAGCGCATGAATCGTGTTGTGAATCAAGCCATTGAACAATTCGCCTTTTGAACCGATCAGCTTGTACTCAATCGACATGCACCATGTTGGCTCGATCTCAGGGATCTCAAGATTGACAGTTCTCTGGTCGTCCGAAAGTGTCACTGAGGCAACCTTTAATTCCTTTTCGTTGTAATGATTCGACCCATAATTGGCCGTACGCTTTAATGACCACGTGCGAACCACGAAACGACCTGGGTCGAGTGATTTCACGGAATCAACTGCATCACTGAATCGAATCTGCATTCCGTGTTTTCCTGCATGCAATCCGATCGGCAGATGGGCAGGTTGTCCGGTCGCACGAATGCGGTAGAAACCGCCGGGCTGAGTTGCATTACCGGCCCACGCGAACATTCCGCAGGTGTAGAGCTGGCCTTCAATCGGATGAAACCGGCCTCGCATGATTCCGGTTGGAAAGATTGGCAAAGGTAATTCGCACATCCCACCCTGCACCAGCTTCGAAGGTCCCCTGTCCCCGTCTGCATTGGTTCGAGTGATCGTTTCAAACGGGACAACGTACACTTTTCCATAACCATACGAGAGATTAAGTAGAGAACCTTTGAGCGGTCCCCATTTCTCGCTCGTGACCCAAAGCAACTCCGCTGGTGACCGATCAAAAGCATTCGTGATCCAGCACAACGGTGGCTGCGATGCACTGTCGGACGAGTCGGTCACGTCGTGATAGCCGAACATATTTCCGTAGAAGGGTGGTGACTCACCCGGCTTGGCGGGCGTGACCCAGTTGATTCGGTTCTTGGGATTCCAATGTCCTTCCTGGTCGGTGACGATGAATGTCCCGTCGGGATTCAGGCAAACTCCATTTGCCGCGCGAAAGCCGTTGGCCACAATTTCCGTCCGTGACCCATCGGAACTGACTTTCAACAGGGTTCCATGTTGGGGGACGACGGCAGGTAAAGCGTGACGCGCTGATTTGGCGTAATAAAAATTTCCTTCGGGGTCGGTCTGCAATCCCATGGCGAATTCGTGAAAGTGCTCGGTCACCTGGTGATCGCTGTTAAAGCATTCGATGAAATCGGTTTCGCCGTCACCGTTCAGATCTCGCAGGATTGCAATCTGATCTCGGCAGGTGACGTAGATCTGACCACCAACGATTTTCAGCCCGAGCGGCTGGAACAGTCCGTTCGCAATTCGTCGCCAGGTTAATTGTCGTGGCGACGTCGAGTCCGCAGACCCGGGTGCTGGGTGCGTCGTCTTCGCTCTGTCGTTGCTGTTCTTAACAAGGT
>JBAXBD010000314.1:0-7209 GCA_037142165.1 Schlesneria sp.
ATTATCGTGTCATTGTGCGGGATCAAACCAACGGGATTTATTCCAATCATCCCCTGCCTGATTGCTGGCATCACGATGATTCCATCCATCTGGTGGGTTTGCCGTCGATGGTTTGGACCGGTCGCGGGATTGACTTCGGCCTGGCTCGTCGCCACGAGCGACTTCCACGCCAGCTACAGCCGTGCTGCTTTGACCGATGTTCCCGTCTGTCTTTTCATACTGTGGGCCGTCTATTTTATCGAACGCACGTTCGCAGAGATCGCGCCAAAAGACGTCGTTTCGAATGAACGGAAACCGCCAAAGCGGAATCCGTCACTGGGAAATTTGCCTTGGCGACCCATCGGTTTCGCCGGAATTTTCACGGCGTTGGCATGGTGGACGAAGTACAACGGCTGGCTTCCTTTGGCGATTGGCCTTGCTGGTGGGACGGCTTGGCAGCTCCTGACTCCACGCAATGAGCGATGTGTTTTCCGCGCGCTAGGTTGTTGGATCTTGGTCGCAGCGATCGCCATTATCGCCTGGTCACCGGTGTTGTGGGGACTTCAAAAACACGGCGGTTATGCTGCAGTGGCGTCCAATCACCGGCAATACGTCGTCGGTTTTAATTCGAGTCAGTTTCGTTATGGTTGGATGAGCTCCGCGTGGAGGCAGCTCGGAAACATCGGGACGTATGAGAACCCGTTAGATGTCTTTCTCGGGTCTGCGAAGCACCGTTTGTTTGCAGGAAATCGATTCGATAATCCTCCGTTTTTCCATTTCGCTCAGCATGGGAAATGGAGTTTATTCGCATATTTTCTTCAAGATTGGGCATCAACGACCTTGACCCGACTACTTGTTCCCGTAGGTAGCCTTGTTTTGAGTACGGCAATGTGTTCAATGCTCATCTTTGGTTTTCCGCGGTTCTACTTGCGTTTGTCATTTTGTCTTGTCGCCGCCTGGTTCGCGGGACTGACCTTTGCGACTCCATTTTATTACCCGTATCCTCGACTCGTTCTTCCATGGCTTTTTTCGACCTGGATCTGCATCGGCTTGGCATTCCAGATTTGGTTAAACCGTCGAAATCCTGGCGAAGAAAAAAATTCCCTCTTTTTGCCGTCGAGGGGATTTGTTGTCGTGATTCTGCTACTGGCCTTGAGTTTAGGACTTCGCCTGATGAGTGGCTCCGCGTTTGCTTGGAGCGACCGATCCGACGTGGAATTAATGTCACGGCAGTTCGCCGGATCCGTCAAAAAAGAAACGATGAGCTTGGGTTTTGGAGAAGAAGAGTCAGTTGTTTATGTGCTGGGTGAACCTGCCCTGTTTTTTGGTCTCAAAGCCGCTGGATTGCAGGCCGTGGGACCAGTTCAGGGACTCGGGTTCATGGAACGGCCGCTACTTCGTCCGACGTTCGTTGCGTTTCCGGCGCGCGAGTCTGCAATGACAGAGGATGATCGAGACTTGCTCGGTTCCTGGCGATTTGAGCGAGTTGACGGGGCCCGTGAGTCGCCAAGCCACATCGTAATATTTGATGACTTGCTGGTCGGCAACCGGCTGTCATGGGATGGCCGGGAAACGAAATTGTTTCGTTTAGTGAAATAACACAAGCAAGGCCTGGCGAACTGAAGCAGCCGATTTGATGACGACGTCGTTCCTCGTCTTGGATTTGCTTTGGATTCGTAAAGAGCAAATCGATTCGTAAGTTCCTCTTGTCCGTTTTTCGCGGTCGCGATTACAATCAGGGTCTACCCAGCGTCTCACCATTGTCAGTTACTTTACGCCGCCAAGGATTGCGCGGCGGATATGCGTTTCGCCAAGGAAAGAATCATGGACGAGCAACTTGGTCACGAACAGTCCGCTCCAGAACCGTCACGACGACGACTTGGACGCGGCTTGAACGCTTTGATGGGAACCGCTTCGATCGGCGGAACCGATGAGGCGAATACTTCCAGTCAAACAGAAATTTCCGTCGAGCTGATCGAACGAAATCCTTTTCAACCGCGACAGGATTTTGATCAGACCGCAATCAATGAATTAGTGGATAGCATTCGCATCCACGGTGTTTTGCAGCCGCTTCTCGTTCGAGCTGCTGGTGATGGTTACCAGTTGATCGCGGGTGAACGTCGATTGATCTCGGCGAAGAAAGCCGGCCTCAGCCAGGTCCCGTGTCGAGTTCTCAGCCTCACCGATCAGCAGGTCAGTGAAGTTGCCCTCGAAGAAAACCTGAAACGTCAGGATCTGAATGTTCTCGAAAAGGCGATCGCGTTTCAGGATTACTTGAAACGATTCGGTTGTACGATCGAAGACTTGGCCCGAAGACTGTCTTTCGAACGATCCACGGTCAGCAACATGCTCCGACTTTTGGAACTCCCAGAAGCCGTAAAAACTGACCTTCGTGCTGACAAAATCAGCGCGGGACATGCTCGTGCTCTTCTGGCTCTGAAGAGCGAAGAGGCTCGCGTTGAGCTTTCTCAGCGAATTCAAAAAGAGACTTTGTCTGTTCGAAAAACGGAAGAAGCGGTTCGGGAACTGATTGCACCGAAAGATGCCGATGTCGTTCCGTTCCCAACGTCGGAAGAAAAAACAGCAACGGCTGCTGCCAGTCATACGTCCCATATCGCGGGACTTCAGAATCAACTTCGCGATTGGCTGGGTGCCAGTGTCGAAATCAAGCTTTCGGGCAAAGCCAAGGACAAAGGCAAGATTATTATCGATTTTGGTTCGAACGACGATTTTGAGCGAATCGTGGGCAAATTACAGCGAGCCGCATAATTCTGACAAGATTTCGTTTCACGTGAAACAGCGACATTGACGGTTTGATCGTCGCTCCCTAAACTCTCCGCTCGCTCGGGATGTAGCTCAGCTTGGCTAGAGCGCCTGGTTTGGGACCAGGAAGTCGCAGGTTCGAATCCTGTCATCCCGACATTTTCTAAAAATAAAGAGGGAGCTCGTATACGAGCTCCCTCTTTATTTTGTTTCATCCGTATCGACTTCCTCAGACTGTTGATCGTCACCGCAGGAAAGAGTCAGCCGTTTCACAAGAAACAGCCTTGGTCCGGGTGTCCTTCCAGGTTGGCTTTCAACCGTGCCCAAGTGAAATTCCCGCTCTGGTAGTGCTCCAAGAACTTCTTCAACGGCGCCTGCCTCTGAGAAGCCACCGACATGGCCGGTGTATGCGAGGATGGTCAGGACGCCCCCCGGTCGTAACAAGCTGGCCGCTTGACGTATCCCATGTCGAGTCGAGTCACCGGTCGTCACGACTTGCTTGTCCGCGCCTGGCAAGTAGCCGAGGTTGAACATCACAGCTGCGATCCGGCGGTGAAAATGTTTCGGGATCTCGGTCGCAAGAACTGCGTGGTCTCGATTGATCAATACGACGTTTCTGATGTCGGCGTCTTTCAGCCGCTTGGCAGTGTTTTCGAGCGCCTTGGGTTGGATGTCGAAGGCGAAGATTGTTCCGTGTACTCCCACAAGTTCGGCAAGGAATTGAGTATCATGTCCGTTGCCCGCCGTGGCGTCGATTGCGACTTCGCCGACGCGCAGAACATCTCGAATAGCGTCGTGTGCCTGCATGGTGAGAGGGCGAACTTTGCTACGTTTCACGTGGCTGCTCAATGAAACGGATTCTTCACCAAACGCACCAATCGGAATCGGTTGCGACTTCCATTTCGTTTTCTTGTTGAGGTCAACCGTCGAGTCAACTTGGCGACCTTCCATTAACATTCGCGCCATCTGATCGGCGAAGTATGGAGCTTGAAGGACTCCCTTCGAACCGAGACCGTTGAAGCAGGCGATGCGTGGTTCAGCCGGTAGCCTTCCGAGAATCGGATATTGATTTCTGTGGATGGGGCGAACACCAGCTTCGTGCGAGACGACTTCGAATGGCAATCGAAGAAATGAACTCAGCTTGTTTACGATTTCGCTTCGACCTTTTTCCGTGCAGGAACTGTCCAATGATTTCCAATCGTAAGTCGATCCTGCTTTGAAGAACTCTCCAGAGTAGGGGGCAAGCCAGACACCGTTGTGAATGACACGGCTCTCTGTCAGGCCCGGAATCCTGAGCGTCAGAATCTCACCTTTCGCAGGCTTGAATTGAACCTCACGAAACCACGGGTTGTTGATCGCTTCAAACCCCTGGCAACAGACGATTGATTTTGCCCTGATGCCGAGATTCGGCAACACAACCCCATCGTCGTCGATTTGCAAGTCACGTGAAACGTCGACGTTGTTGGTGAGAAAGGCACCTTCTTCCTCGAAGATTTTCCGCGATGCATCCAGGTAGCCCGGAATGTCTAGTTGCCCCCCTTCGCACATTTCAAAACCGCCCAGCGGACTGTCGAACCATTTCTCATTGACGAGTTGAACATGTTGATTGACGATCCCCAAATATTCTCCGGCATCCCGGCGGCGTTCAAATGTTGCGGCTTCGACATCGTTGGCGAACAGTCTGACCATCGATCGTCGCGCAAAGAGTTGGGTTTTCGTTTCTGACTGAACGCGATCGTAGAATGCGATTGCGGTTGGCCAAAACTCTTCGAACCGCCATGACTTGATCAGCTTTTGTCCCGTGATCGGCGTGACGAGTCCCGCAGCGACTCTTGACGAAGTAACTGGTTCCTGACGGTCGACGACCAGAAATCGCGAGCCCGCCCATCGAAGGCACCACGCGAGGGACGTCCCCGCGATCCCTTGGCCCAGGATGATGAAATCGAACTGAGATCTCATTCAGTTTTTGGCTCCGTTTCACGTGAAACATCTGACGCGACCCGACACGCTTTAGCACGTCGCCAATCACTTGAATCCTACCCGGCGTTCCACGTGAAACGCGATTGTTCCCAGGAAATTGGCCCGGGAAACAGAATTCCCGGATCAATGAGAAAAGCGGTATTTGGATTACTTTGATTCTTTCACTCGATCCGCTTCAGGTAGTTCAAGATCCGTTTCTGCGAGATCGAGCCTCAGCCCTTCGGTTGGAATCGTCTCCTTCAGCGTCCATAAAATTCCCTGAACAACTAATCTCCGATATTCGATCCGGTTCCAATTTTCGTGGAAATGGAGCCCCGTGAACCCAAATGATCGACCGGAATCGTCACGTTGCCAAGCCCAGGCGACGGGCTGATTCGCTTCAGCGATTTTGGCGTTGAGAAGTACCGTGTGTCCGCGACGCATGCCAGGAAACTTCAAAGCGTAATAAAGTTCGTCATGGACGTTGAATGGCGTAATGCCAGAAAGAATTGGGTGTGGTGTCAAGGACGGGACTAATTGAAAATCGTCAACCTTGTATTTTCGATCCGGACCGCCGTGGCAGCCTCCAAATAACGAAACAAAATCTGCAATTGGCTCTGCTTCTCGAGTCCCCATTCCCCAATGAAGGACGCACAATCCACCGCTCCGACTCGCGAGACGCTGAAATGCTGCGAGCCGTTCTTTCTCTTCGCTGACCCATTTGGCACCTTCCGTAAGAAAAACGACCGCCGCATCAGCTCCGTCAAGAAGCTCTGGGCCGTCGCTCCAAGGATTGTCCGCTTGTTCTATGACGACCTGATAATTTCCGAATTCATTAAGAAATCGAGCAATCAGCCGGATTCCAGCCATGTACTCGTGAGTTGTTTTAGGGTGCGTATCCGGTCGCTGACCGAGCAACAAGATTCGTTTTGGAATCGAAATCCGAGCCGCCGGATCATTTGCAAATAAGGACGACGACGATGAAGCCCAGACGCAAGTGAGCGAAATGTGAAAAACAAGCAGGGACAGAAACCTCATAAAACACCCAAAATTCCAACGCGAAATTTGAACTTCGAATCATTCACGTAATGAAACGACCAGAGTTTGCCACGGAGACTCTTTTTTTAAGAATACGAAACTTCGAGAAAATCTTGTACGAAACCCGTGGAGATACTCCACTATTTTGGGAAAGAGACCCTCGAATATTGGTTTGCTGAAAGGCCGGATTGCCATGCGACTGACATTGAGAACCCTGATGGCCTATCTTGACGATGTCCTGGAACCTGCCGATACGAAGATCATCGGTCTGAAAATTCAAGAGAGCCCGATGGCTCAATTGCTGGTCAGCCGCATTCGTGACGTGATGCGTCGGCGACGACTGAAAGCCCCTGAAGTTTTTGGCCCCGAAATGGGGATCGATCCAAACATCGTCGCCCAGTATCTCGATACGACATTGCCCTCCGAACGGTACGCCGATGTCGAAAGGGTTTTACTGGCGTCTGACGAAATGTTGGCTGAGGCTGCGGCATGTCACCAGGTATTGCCGGTCTGGCTCGCAAATCCGATTGAGGTTTCGGCGGCGAGTCGAGAACGTCTCTATGCGCTTGGGCCAGTGGAAGTGTCTTCGCAGCTGTCAGTTTCTTCCGATCAAAACTCGCCTGCGGCGAGACTTTCTTCCGACCTGGCCGTTGAGCGAAACGGGACGGTTTCGCTTGGGGATTTAAAATCAGAACGCTCTCGCGACGGGGGGACGACGACGGTTCCTGACTACCTCAAACGGACTCCCTGGTATCAGCGTCTGATTCCCTCGTCGCTTGTCGCGTTATTGGTCGTCGCTTGTTGTGGCCTCTTGGCGCCTGGAATCATGACAGGGCTTCGGCAGGCCAAAAACGAAATTCAACTCCGCGGTGAACGAGATAAAGGGGGCCAGCCGAATAGTCCGGACGTTCAGTCAAACTCAATTGATTCACTCCCGAAAACAATTGAAACAGAGTCACAACTTACGAATCCGTCACTGGTGTCGGATAGTGCACGTGTCAGTTCTCAAGAGGTAAAACTTCCCCGCGATCTCGATCCCGCCCCGCCGAAAGACGATTTCGACGAAACGACGGTTCCACTTCCTGCACCAGCAGCGAATCCAATTACCGTGAGCGCGAATTCGGGTAACGAGGCTCATGACAAATCTTCAAAACAACCTGCGACCCCAGATCGTTCGTCGGCGATAGATGCGGCTTCGGTCCCTCCCATAACAGTCGACGACGTACCTGTTTCTTACGCTTCCAACGAAGGCGTTCTTCTCCATTTTGAAGTGGCGCAGCAAAGATGGTTTATGGTCCCGCACCGATCTGCGATGAAGTCAGGTGAACTTCTGGCAAACATTGAGCCTTTTGAAGCGATTCTGGATTTTGAAAGAGGGAGTCTTAAGGCAACCCTTCTCGGTGAGACCGTCGTCAGTTTACTTAAACCAATCGAAGCGGGCGTCGCTGGAATCGATGTTCGACGAGGGCG
>JBAXBD010000315.1:0-7185 GCA_037142165.1 Schlesneria sp.
GTTTTTCGGCGGCTGCTTTGGATTTGTCGGCTTCTGCTTGTTCCGTTTCTTTTCCTTTCGCGTCGAGAGCCGCTTTTGCGGCGGCGGCGGAATCGGTTTCGGCTTTTGCTCGTTCTTCCCCGGCCTTTTTAATTGCCTCCTGCAGTTTAGGAAGCTTTCCTTCGGAGTCCTTAACGCTTGCTTCTGCCTTGTTCTGCTCGACTCGCAAAGTGGCGACGGCTGCCGCTCGTTCTTTCGCTGTCATTCTTGCGGTGACGACTGCAGGCTCGCCAGCGACTTTGCGAGCAACGGCCTCATCAGCCAGCTTTTGCTGTTCAGCGATCTTTTGATCGAGATTCTCTTGAGCCGAAACTTGAGTGGACAGAATTAGAAACAACGAATTCACAACGAATATGTTGGTTAAGCGCTGCATGGAAGAGCGATCCTTAATCATGAATCTTGATGATACTCGACAGGTCACGGATCTCGAAAATCCGAGACAGTCTCATTGCACGGGCGGGAAAATCAGGCAGGCTGAGTCGGCCAAAATGCTAGAATCAGCATCGCCCGATATGAGACCGATGTCAAGCGGCTAATCCTTTGACCTCGATTTGTGCGTTTGTTCACAACAACAAGATAATGCAGACGTTCGCAATTCGAATCACGATGAGTCGTAAGAACGAAGTTACAATCCTTCGATTATTGTGAACGTTTTCTCATTCATGGTTTCAAGGCGGCAACTCTGAAAATCGGCAGAAATTGCGCGTTGTGGCCGATGTTTCTACTTCCGCTGGACGGCGGCACTAGCCACGACGGTCTACGTTTCATCGTTGCTTTCTTAATCTCGGGTAAATACGCGAAGAAGACATGGTGGGTTGCCTGAGTCGTTAGTAGAGACTGCGGAAGATTCCGATTTCGGTCATGGGTCCAGGATCGCTGGCCGATACGAATACGAAAAGCGTCGAAAACCAAAATCAAACCATGCCCCGTTTAACTCCGGCGGATCGAACGGCCTCAGGCAGAGGCAGGTTCGCCAATTCCCGGACGAATTCGCCCTTGATGCTGGGAAACTGGACTGTTTTGAAAGCTTGAAGATGCCCTCAACACAGTCGTTTCGAACGCAAGTTGAATCCATGAACGGACACATCGCAGACGGGTCTCAGATGAATGAACTTATGTCGGTCAATTCGTCCATCGTGAACGTTGAAGAATTTCCTTCGATTGCTTGGAAAGAGGGCAATGCTCCTGTTCAAGCACCCCCGGCTCCTGCGCCTCGCAGTCCTCGAACATTGTCAGAAACAGGCATTTCCCTGGGACATTTAAGCGACCTGCTTCTTAAGACCCTTTATGTCCATGGGGTTCTGCAGGGAAACGATCTGGCACGGATGACTCGTTTGCCCTCCAAAGTTGTCGAAGAATCGTTACGGAAGCTCAGAGAGCAAATGCTTCTGGAGATCAGTCTGGCCGATGTTTTCGGTCGCCTCGGAAATCGCTACGAGTTAACCGAGAAGGGTTACGCTCGCGCCAAAGAGGCGGTCGATGCCTGTCGTTACGTGGGGCCTGCACCTGTTTCGCTAGACCAGTATCTTGAACATTGCCAGCTTCAACGTGTGACTGGAACACAGTGTAATTCCGTGGCACTGCGTGCTGCATTCCATGATTACGTCATGCGGCCTTCCATGCTGAGCGAGTTGGGTCCGGCAATCTGCAGCGGCAAATCCATTTTGTTATATGGACCGCCAGGTAACGGAAAGACGGTCATTGCAAAGGGGCTTGGCCGATTCTTGAGCATGTTCTGCGGCGAAATCTATGTTCCGTACGCAATCATGGCCGAGAACTGCATCATCACTCTCTTCGATCCAGGCGTCCATCAGACGACCGACGACGAGGAATTGGCTCAAAGCGGAACGCCATCGTCAACCGAATCGTCCAGACACTCCGGCAACGAAGGTCCAGTCGATCTTCGCTGGCGTCGAATCAAACGCCCGGTTGTTATTACTGGTAGCGAATTGACTCTCGACCTGCTCGAATTGAAATACAATAAACAGGCAAATTTTTACAATGCGCCATTGCATATCAAGGCAAACGGCGGCGTGTTTCTCGTCGATGATCTCGGGCGGCAAGCCATTCGAACGAGTGATTTGCTTAACCGATGGAGTGTGCCGCTTGAAGAAGGAGTTGATTATCTGACGCTTGCCACGGGTCGAAAGTGTGCGCTTCCGCTCGAACAACTGACAATATTCGCGACGAATCTCCATCCCAGGGAGATCGACGACAGTGCGTTTATGCGTCGGATTAAACACAAGCTAGCGATCAATCCACCGTCGCGAGAACTGTTTGCCGTGATCTTCCATCACGCTTGCCGTCAACGCGAGATTCCATACGACGAATCGATCGTCAACTTTCTCTTTCAGAATTACTACGATAAGGGACGGACCCCACGAGCGAGCGACCCGCGGGATCTGCTGGAAATTGCTCGCTCCATTTGTCGATTCAGCGAAATGCCCGTTGAGATCACCGAAGATCTGATCGACGAGTGCGCTCGACGTTTCTTCGAAGCCATGTAACCCTTGCTTGATCGTTGCGGTAGTCACTGCATACAACGAGTTTGTTGTTACGGTGACTTCGCAACGAAACGAGGGTGTGGCATGTCGACGATTGGCTGGTCTATTCGCGCTTTGGTGTTCGTCCTGGGAATCTCGCCACTGCCTGTTCTGGCGGCAGAAGCGACCTGGAAAGCGGGTACAGCACGCGCGGTCATCACTCCGAAAAAGTCGCTGTGGATGGCGGGTTACGGTAGCCGGACGGCACCTGCCGAAGGCAAACAGCACGATCTGATGATCCGCGTGCTGGCCCTCGAAGACGCGACGGGACGGCGTGGTGTGGTCCTTTCAAGCGACACCCTCGGAATTCCGCAATCAATGTACAACGACGTCTGTGCGCTCTTGAAAAGTCGCTACGGACTCGAGCGTTCTCAGATCATGCTGAACGCATCGCACACCCATTGCGGACCGGTGCTGAAAGGGGCGTTGCACGATATCTATCCTGTGAACGACGAACAGCTACGTGATATCGATGAGTATTCGAGTTGGCTGACCGCCGAGATTGTCACCACGATTGGTAAGGGACTGGACGACCTGCAGCCTGCGACCGTGTCGCGTGGCGTTGGCATGGCCGATTTTGCTGTCAATCGCCGCACAAACCGTGAACCCGATGTCCCATCGCTACGGGAACAATATCAACTTTTCGGCCCGGTCGATCACACCGTTCCGGTTCTCGCCGTAAAGCGAACTGATGGAACATTAAAGGCGGTGGTATTCACGTATGCCTGTCACAACACGACGCTGAGTTTTCAGCAATGGTGTGGGGACTATGCGGGATTCGCTCAGTATTTCCTCGAAGAGAAGTATCCTGATGTCACCGCCATGTTCTGTATGGGTTGCGGGGCCGATCAAAATCCGCTTCCCCGTCGGACAGTTGAACTTTGTCAGGCATACGCCAGCCAATTGACGAAAGCCGTTGCTGCGGTACTCGATCAACCGCTGGTTCCCGTCAAAAGTTCATTGGAAACACGCCACGCGTTCGTCCCGCTGGCAATGGACCCGCCACCGTCCCAGGCAAAACTCCAAAAGATGTCTGCGGAGCCAGTCAGTTACACTCAGCGCTGGGCTGCCAGAATTCTGAAAGGGCTTCAATCAGGCACCGTGCGATTGTCCGACTATCAGTATCCCATACAGGCATGGCGACTGGGTGGCGACCAGTTATGGATCACGTTGGGCGGCGAAGTCGTTGTCGATTATTCGTTACGTATCAAAGCGGAACTCGGCGAACAGACCTGGGTCACAGCCTATTCAAACGACGTGATGGCCTATATCCCGTCGAAGCGAGTGTTAATGGAAGGAGGCTATGAAGGACAAAGCTCGATGATGGTCTATGGCCTGCCATCCGAACGCTGGTCGCCTGACGTGGAAGAGCGTGTGATCACGGGAGTTCACAACGTTGTCAGGTCCCTGGATCGCTGAGTCCGATCCAGTTAACAAACGAGAAAGGTTTCGTCACCCCTGAGAGAGACTAACGGTCTATCGACGATATTTTCGCTGACAATTACGACATGAATCTGTTTCCGATGATCGATCGAGCTGGTCAAGACGATTCGACTTTATAGGATTCTCTTGCTCATGTAATCGAACGAAAACTTCTAATGAAGAAGGACATTCATCGGGTAACAATCATGTCGAAACGTTCTTATCGCTGGATTGCATTGGAAGCCGTCATTACGCTTCTGGCGACATCGGGATGTAACTTAGTTGGACGGCCATATTCGTCGACACGGTGGACAACGAACCGCCCGCAGTTTGTTCAGCAGCAATGTTTAACCGTAAGTTCCAGTCCACCCCCCGAACAGGTCTCTCCAAATATCTGGAAGATGCCGGATGCCAATGATCAGCAAGAACTGAGCGGCCATTACGTCAGCGGAGGAAGCACTGATTCCCGTCATTGGCCGGCGGCGATCGGATCGACGGGTGCCTTTCACATGCCAAACCCCTGGTCGACGATTCGGTACGGAGTCATGGGTATGGACAATAATGGCTTAGGGGCGGGTGGCGTTGAGGCAGGTGTTCGTATCCATGCACCGACTCGCATAACCCCGTATGCAGGACTCTCAACAGACCTGGGAATCAGCAATGTCCACACCGAACCTTATACTTATAGTAATGGACGGCGTAGTAGCAGGATCACCAAGGCATCGGGTATTGCCGCAATCGTACCGGAAGCAGGCGTGTCGTGCTGGGTCAACTCATCAACCCGAGTGAACGCAGGGGCCAGCTATTTCGTTGCTGTTGATCAGCCAGATTTTCTTGTATTCGGCCTGTCGGTCGAATTTCTGTCGCCACAAAGTAAAGGTTCCACAAGCCCCTTCGACATCCCGCAGAACGTGGGTGAAGAAGGAAACTACGGGGCAAACAACCAGAACAGTGCGCCGTATCTCGTTGAATCCGTCAGCCAAATTCATCTTGTGAACTCGATTCCGCTCAATTTACCTGGACCTGCGAATCCAGAGATCATCTCGCAGTAGGCCGGGGGGATCTTAACGAGCGGGTGATCGTTGCGGCCCGCTTGCCGTGACTGGGCGCGATTGTTCGTAGGGCATTGCTTTGATGATCTGCATCAATGATTCGATTTCATCGAGTTCGGTTTGGAAATCGACATTCGATTGTTCCAACGTTCCCTGCTGAATTTCACCCGCTCCATGTTGCATTGCGGGGCCTACCACGATTGGTCCTGAGTCGTCGTTGGCCATCAGCAGTGTTTGTCCGACTGGCTGCAATCGAGCGGGACTGGCAACACGAGCCAGTTGCAATTGACCGATAATCGTTAATGTCACTTCGGTCGATTTGAGGATTGTCACGGTACCGTCGGCTGCGACCTGAATCTCACGGACATCATCGGGAACCGTAATCGTCGGTTGTAACAGAACATTGTCGTCGGTCACTGCGAGACAGAGCTGACGATCACGGTCGAGCGTGAATGCTCCACACCGTGTGAGCAGTTCCTTTTCACCCCGTTTGACCACGAAAAAGCCTTCGCCATCAATTGCAAGATCGAGCTGTCGACCAGTGTTTTTTAGCGATCCTTGCTTGAGGTCAAGCTGAATCGGTGCGATTCGACAGCCTTCGCCATGAATGCCAGTCCCCAGCCAGGAACTGGGAAGAGCCTCATTCGATACGACGGATTCCAGGGATTCCGACGAATAGCTATCTACGAGTATCACTCGCAATCGCTTGAAACCAGGTGTCATGGAATTGGTGAGATTGTGCCGCAACTGCGAAATCGCCGTCTCGATCACGGCGTTTGCTGACGTTTCGTCGGGGAGTTTGAATCGAATCTTTTGAGAAATGGGCTCCGCAGCGATTTCGCGGGCATTCGAACCCCGGTTCGGGTCCACGGAAGCCAGTTTTTCGGGGTTTCCTCCCGTTAACTTTGGCATTGCACGAATCTGTTTACGAACCTGCAACAGGTCACGTACGACACCGGCCGGTAGTGCTTTCAATTCGTCGAACCAGATATCTCGTTCTTCACGCGTCGTGTGAGACAGTTCGCGTTCAATCACATTTCGAACCGCCTCATTTCCACTTTCGTCGTCATTGACTTCGCCACGATCTGGTGTGTCGACCGGAACAGCGTCAACGGGGGCGGGAACTGCTGTCGGCGGGTTGCTGGAGCGAAAGTTCTGCCCCTGCGCTTCTTCGTGCTGAACTTGAAGAGCAGTGATGATGTCCGACGTGGATGGTGCCAGCTGACAACATTTTCGAGCAGCAGGCGTGTCGGTCGACGACGAATCGGAAACGGGGATGATTAACCGCTGGCCATCTGGTGTTGCCATCAGCGGACCTGATCGTGCCCTGAATTGTTCGTCGGTCGATATCAAAGAAATATCGAAGTTACGATCGGTATTCACCGAGCTATCGATGTCAACAAACGAAACGGAGGATCGAGTTGATCGAGCAAATTGCCGTTGAATCGCCACGGAACAAACAACGAATGCCAGCAACGCCAGCGAAACCACGAAACTAGTGTTCCGCATCCCTTTCATCGTCAACTCCTTTTGGCGATCACTCGTCATAACCTCGGTCCATCCGTGATGATAGAGCACGGAAAGATCCAAGAATTCATTCCAGCCAACTGACCTAAGGGCAGTCCAAGCCCGTATTTTCGCCGGACGTTAATGGAATCGCGAAATTTGGGCAATACGCAGTCTGAAACCAATCAGCAGATGTTGTTGGGAACGGGGCTGTTTAAGGAGCTTCCCATCTCGGCCAGTTTTTGCCATAAGCCGGCGCTCGCTTTGATCCCGCGGTGAAAATCGGCGACGGAAAAATGTTCGTTCGGGCTATGCAGATTGTCGGTGTTCTGACCCCACCCGAGCAACAGTGTTCCAACCCCCAGCACTTCTTTAAACGTTTGCACGACGGGGATTGAACCCCCTTCTCGAATGAGGCAAACCTTTTCGACGCCCCATGCTTCGCGAATCGCTGCCGTTGCCGCGTCAATATATGGACTGTTCGGGTCGAACACATATCCGGGGCATCCGTGGTCGCTGGTAAAATCAAAAGTCAACGACTTCGGACATTGAGATTTCAAGTATGTGTGCAGGGCATCCGTGAGTTTCTGCGGGTCCTGATAGGGAACGAGTCTGCATGTGAT
>JBAXBD010000316.1:0-7154 GCA_037142165.1 Schlesneria sp.
CAAAAGGGCTGGCTGACTGATGCGATGAATCCGATCCGGCCAACTCCGTCGTCGAATTCGAATTCGGTCGCTGGACCGCCGTGACCGACGACGGTTTCCTGTTCGATCGGTCTCAGCGGCATGATCGACGAAGAAAGTGCTTCGATGATCTCGTGTGCGAACAATACCTTGCCACGTTCCCAGGCATTGTCGGCGTCAAGAGGCATATATTCGATGAATCGGACTTCGACACCTGTTTCGCGTGCGAAGTGACCGAACGGGACGATTTCATCCTCCGTCATTCCCCGAACGGAAACGGCGTTGATTTTCACCGGATCAAAACCGGCTTGTTGTGCCGCACGAATCCCAGCGATGACCTGTTCGAAACCGTCTCGACGAGTGAACTTTTTGAATTTCTCGGGGGTCAATGCATCCAGGCTGACATTGATCCGTCGTAAGCCTGCGTCGTACAACCCCTGAGCCTGATCGGCGAGCATGATTCCATTTGTCGTCAGGCCGATGTCTTTCACACCAGGAATCGACGCCAGTTTGGCGACCAGTAAATTTAATTCGCGGCGGACCAGCGGTTCGCCTCCCGTGAGCCGCAGCTTGTCGATCCCCATCGGGACCGCCACGCGGACAAATCGCTCGATTTCTTCGAATGTGAGCAGTTCCGATTTTTCCATGAACTGCACGTCTTCAGCGGGCATGCAGTAGAAACAACGGATGTTGCAGCGATCCGTGACGCTGATCCGCAGGTTGTTGTGCAACCGCCCAAAGGAATCGATGAGTGGTAATTGTGGCAGCATTCAATGTCCAAAGGCTTTGCCGGCAACCTATGACGAGGGGAAGTTTTTTTTCGAACCGATCAGTGTACCGACTTCGCGGCAAGTTTGTCAGCTTTTGTAGCGGAGGCTTCCAGCCTCCGTTGATCTTTTTCATCTGCGGCTGGAAGCCGCAGCGACGTCGGGCGGGATTCACCTATCTTCGCACAATCGCCGGGGCGAGAAAATCTTTCGAATTAAGGGCCTGATGGATTCGGCCCTCAACCTCATCCGCGATTCCGGACATCTCGGCAGGATGCTGACGTGTGACGACGCCCGTCCGAAGACATTCGATAACAAGTATCAGGTTGGAGTGCATTCGCGAACGAAAGACCTCTAATTGCTCGTCTGTTAAATCTTGTCTTACGAGATTTGATTCAACGGGTTCGCCCGATTTGAAAACTCTTTCTCGAACCATCACTGCCAGAGTGTGCCCTTGTGTCCGGTATAACCGACCATCGACAAACGATCGGCGTAATCGACCTTGCTCATCAAATCGATACATCAGATCGTTCCCAAGGTAGATGAACAGCCAACCATGCGAATTGAATCCTGCCATCAGGGGCTCTGAAAACAATTCCGATTGGAATTCGATTCGCCTGACCAGGGAAACAGCTTCCTCCATCAAATCTTCACGGTCAGCTTCATTGCGAGCCATTTTGGATTGAAACCTCAAGTCTGTTTGTTCAGGTCACAGGGCGATTTTAACGATAATACCCGAAATCCCTTATCTCATTGATTGTTGACAGAATGTCTTTTAATAGTTTGAACAGTAGCCAACTGAGACCATTTCAATGGTATGATACGGTGGTTGAAGTTCGAAACCATCGACTTTTGCTCGATCCCGAATCCAATCTTCCGTCCAAGTCGTTCTGCTTGGAAAGTTGGTGGAACCAATTCGTACAAAATGCGAGATCCCGCATGGGCTTTTCCACGGTTGACCTGTCCGATCCGCTCTCATCAGGCGAGTTTGCCACGCTTGATTTGGTCCGCATGACCGAGATTGATCGTCGGCATTACTTGATTCGCGAGTTTCTCGAACACGAAAATTACGCAGCGTTGTTACTCCAACAGCCAGCTAACTTTGCCTGGTTAACGGGTGGCGGTCTTAACCAGCGTGGAGGAATGACCGGGAATTCGGGTTGCGTGTTTGTGACCCCGGATGCCCGTCTGATTGCCTGCAGCAACGCCGACACGGCTCAGTTTTTTGAATCGGATGTCGCGGGACTGGGATTTCAGTTGAAAGAACGTCCCTGGTTTGAACCTCGTGCGGTCATGGTCGCGGATCTATGCCGTGGTCGTCGAGTCGCCAGCGATACCGGAGTCAACGGCACGGATGATGTCAGCCTGCGATTGCTGGGAATGCGACTGCCGCTGAATGACTATGACATCGAACACATACGAGAAGCAGGTCGGTTGCTGACACACGGAATTGAAGCAACCGCGCGAGCGTTCACACGGGGTCGGACCGAGGCGGAGGTTGCTGGCGAGTTGTCGCACCGACTGCTGAAACGGGGAGTGACCCCCGAGCGGATTCAAATTCTCGGCGACGGGCGAGGTCGACGGTTTCGATATTGGAACCACGATCAATCGACGGTGCAGCGCTACTGTACGATTTCGGTCGTCGGACGTTATCACGGATTGTACGTCGGCGCTGCAAGAACGGTTTCGATCGGAGACCCTCCCAACGATTTGTTAGTGGCCTTTGAACAAGCGGCGCTCGTGGCGGCGACGGGCATGTTCTTCTCGCAACCCGAATGGGAACTGTTCGAAGTCTGGAATCGAGTCCGCCGGATTTATGAAAAGACAGGTGCCGGTTCGGAATGGCAACGAGCTGATCAGGCCGATGTCGTCGAGTACGAATTCGGTTCGGTCCCTTTAATGCCAAACAGCGAATTCCGGCTGTCCCCTGGCGTCCCAATCTTCTGGCACCCCTCTGTCGGTCCTGTAGTGATGGGGGACACCGTGATCGTTACTAAAGATGGTACAGAAGTTCTTACGCCATCAAGTGAATGGCCGACGGTTCCAATCAGCGTCAAGGGAGTAAGCATTAACATTCCCGGCATTTTGGTCGTGAATAACTGATGTTCTCATCATGGATGCCTGGGGTACTTTCGAGCTCGATTCCCTTCGCCGTTAACGATTAATGTGCGGCTTGCGAACGGTTTCGCTGTTAGCAGTGTCGGCCACGAGGCCGACACTGCTAAAGACGAAGCTGATCAATAAAACCGTCCACGATGCTTGTGCCGCAACAAACAGTCATGCGAATCGTTCCCGTCATTTCACCGCAAATTCATCACGTGCGTACGATTCGGGGAAGCCGCAGGATTGGCAACGAAACGTGCCAACGGGAATCCTCGCCGTCGCCTCCGGCAATTTGACCGTTTCCGGGAATTTGATTGTTCCACCAAAGTACTGAGCCATTTTCAATGATTCGGGAGTCGCCTCAACCCATTGATTGACAAAAGCGGCAATCCCGGAGCGGTCCATCACGAATCCCTGAACCATCTCACCTTGACACTTGGGACACGATAAAGCTGGATGACTCATTGGAGTTTCCTTTTTGCGGAATGGTTTATGGTAGGGAGCAATCCACGCGGAGATTGGTGCGGCCACAGTACGTTTGGAAATACAAAGACTTTCGAATTCGTTACGATTTATTTTACCACTTGTTAATGGGGAAATGGTCAGGGCGGTGTTTTGTCTGACGCTGACATAGTCGGCTCAGCAATCGAAGTCGGCGGAACGGCGAACGTACTTTGTCCGGATGCACAAGTAAAGCTTTGCGATTAAGAGGTTACAAATGCCAGAACCTAAACGCGACAATTTAACGGGCAGAACACCAATGCTGATTGAGCCCTTCAGTCTTGAAACGGCAAATCAGGCACAGGCGGCTCTTGCCAGAGAATGTGGCATTTCGCGTCCGTGGACGAACTCGATCGGTATGGAATTTGCGCCGATCCCTGCTGGGAAGTTCACACGAGGCTATAATCCAGAAAACCAAAGGATTCTCAAAGAACTTCCGAGGGACGTCCATAATTATCATTCGACGATCATCTCGTTACCGTTACTGGTTGGCGTTCATCGAATCACACAGGCACAGCATCTTGCGATGACTGGGAAGTCGCCAAGTTATTACAGCAGCACGGGGCGTTTGTCATCCAGGGTCGTCGGAGTCGATACATCGCGCTTTCCGGTTGATTCCGTTTCGTGGTTTGACTGCATCGAGGCATGTAATGAGTTGGGAAAACTCGAAGGCATTGCGCCGTATTACCAATTCAATGGTGATGTCGCCCGCTTGAAAAGCGGGACGATTATCGAAGGCAATGTCACGATCCTTGGCGGCAGTGGCTACCGCTTACTGACCAGCGCCGAATGGGAGTATTGCTGTCGAGCGGGAACGACGACCCTGTACTATTTTGGAAATGTCCTCGAGGGGCCGAGGCGTGAAGCGTGTTCGGTTCCAAATCCGGTTGGCACGGACGGTCCGAATCATTTTGGTTTGTACGACTTATCGGCGCATCTCGAGGAATGGGTATTTGATGCGATGAACTATAACTCGTATGGCAAGTACGTCGGAAAAGTCGCGAATGACCCGGTTGATTTGGAAAGTGATGATCTGGAGCGAGTCACACGAGGTTTGAATTCGGCATTTCGCGGGTGCCAACCAGCCGGCGACAGTGCAGAAAACATCGGATACCGAGTTTGTCGAACAATCGACATTTCCTGACACTAACGGATTGCTGGTCGCTGGGGTCACAGAACATTCGGTAACGGAAGAACTTTCCGAAAGTATTGAGTTTTCTATTTTCATTTGTTTCTGGTGAAATGGTCGGACAGGCGTTTTGTGTGACGCTCACGAAGTCGGCTCAGCGATTAAAGTCAGCGAAACGTGGAACGTTCCGTATCCCGATGGATCGACGCAAAAATGAAATCAACTTCTGATCCGTTTGTAAATGGAATAACCGCTTTAGTGGCCTGCCCTTCGAATATCGGGCCATGGGATGACTATTCGCATGAGCAACTAATGACGTTAGATTCTGTTCACGCGGAAGAGTTCGCTTCCAGGTGCGCAACATCAACGCTATTGGCAATGTTGACCAGCGTAAGATTCCTTGCAGCAAAATGTCATGTTGAGGAGATCACGGACGCGTCGTTCGTGGGCGACGAAGACCTGCTAACGGTCGAGGACTTTTATTTTCGACTAAACCGAGCACTGGGAGTGAAAGCCCGGGAATTGCCCGACGCGACATTGATCTTCGCATTCTTGTCCGATGTCGTGCGTACATGCGATGATGACGTGCTGTTGGTCGAATGCATCGAAATCATCGGTACTTGCACTCCAATTGCCGATGTGGTTGTGGAATTCTTGTTGCAGCAGGGACGTCGTGCCGACTCATCAGATCAATTCAGGATTGCGGTACTGGAGTCGATTTCCCAAATCCAATCGATTAACGCACGCAGCCGTGTATTTGAACTCGGGAGCTGCCCCATGTTTCAGTCAGAAATCATGCAAGAACACTTAAACAAGACATTCGCGTTTGTTGAAGACCATAGTGGCCCACGCGACAGTTCTTGAAATGTGATTTGACATCGGATGCGGAACGGTGACCTGTCGCCACTTCTGCTTTTGCTTACCCGATTGGATTCCAGCAATTATGGATCAACAAGCCGCATTCTTAAATTTCATCTCAAACCAACACTCGATAGACAATTGGTCGGATGTTGCAATCGAGAAGGCAATCGAACTCGCGAATGCCATGTCGCCAACGGAGTGGAGGGCTCTCAAAACCGATTGGGAGAGGCTTACACCACTCTGTCAGACCAGGCTCGCCGAAGTTGCCAGTGAGGTATCAATCCAGACCCCGTCCGTCGCGGAGATACTTGTTTCCATGCTTTCGAGCAACAATTCGGAAGTGGTAGAAGCCAGCCTGGATTCGCTCAATTCAATTTGCGAGCGTTTGCCGGAATGTTTAGAGCGGCTCGATATTGGAACCGCATTGGCAAATGTCGTACCCGGCGGCAAGTGTTGTGTAATTGTTCTTGAGTCGCTCAAGCGGAAAGTGAGTCACAAGTCTTAAGCCTTCACCAGTCCCGCTTGCGGACGCGGAACTGGACCCGCCCCAATTGCTGATTTCTAATTCAACTGGGCTACTAATGGAATTTGTATTACCAGGAAATGCACATGGCCGACAGCCCCCTCCCTGTTCTTGCCGAAATCCTTTGATCGCGTTCAGGCACAGGAGGTTGCGCTGAAATGCAGCCGCTTCTACAACGTCCAATAACGTGGGAGAACTCAATCGGCGTGCAATTACGGCCAGGGCCGCACGTTTCGCATTTGTAAGTCGATCCCGACTCAAAACAACGGGGACAACAAACTGTATTAGTTCCAGAATTGACGCTGCGAACGCATCAACGACGTCGCCGGAACGTGGATGTGTCCGGAAAAATAGTCCATATTCGTGACTTTGTTTTCAAATACGCGAGGCACTGAAGTGATATCAATATTCTGCGGTTGCAATTCGTGTGGTTTGGTTTTTGAGATTGGGAGCTCCTTAACGCACGTTGAAATGGTCTGCGGAGGATGTGGAACGGGTTGTTACGTAAGAATGCACGATAGCACGACAAATGCGCATCATTCGCAACCCGATCCTTACGTGGTCACAGTCCCTCTCTCAGATTCGCCGGAGGTAGTGAGTGATCTCATACATGATTACGCAAAACGATATGTGTTCTGTGAATACTTGAATTCAACAAACATCGTTCCGCCAAATCCATCTGCGGGTGTCTGGTTTTCGTCAGTAGATTTGCCGCAGATCTGCTGCCAGTTTTGTCGCGAAGCCGGAAAAATGATTGTCGGCGACTACAGTTGGAAGAAGGAGTGGCCATGCCCTCGATGTGCTCAGCCGAAGGCGAAACCGCTTTGTGTAACACACGCAATTGGATAGATAACACCGAAGCGGCGCTCGACCTGCCCCTGTTTCACTTCCCACAATATGGCAATAAAACCCAACAACGAAATCTTCTACGGTGAGAAGGCAAGTGTTTTTGACCACGAATCACACGAATAAGAGGAGAGATGATTCATAGTCCCAAAGGGACGGCCTGAAAACGAACCCCAAACAAACCGCCGAATTGAATGCGGACCAAATTCAGTTCGTGTCACCCCGTTGGGGTTTGCGTTTTCGGGTTGGCCGGTACCTACGCAAGCCGAGGGCCTGAGCTGACATCCGGTTGTCGTGCTGCGACGGAAGAAAGAATCGCGTGCCGTTGCATTGCTTAATGAAATTTCCTGGTCATATTCGTACTACTAACGTTTTGTTTCTTTGTGCGGCGCGCAGATTTTATGCG
>JBAXBD010000317.1:0-7125 GCA_037142165.1 Schlesneria sp.
TCATGATCATTTCAGCTATTCCTTTCTTGGATGCGATCTTCCTGGATGAAGTCGGCGAAATGAGCCCCGCAATTCAAGCAAAGTTCCTGCGGGTTCTGGAAGGTCATCCTTATGAACGCGTGGGTGGCGGTGCTGAGGTGAAAGTCGACGTACGTGTCGTGGCCGCAACGAATCGCGACCTGGAAAACTCGGTCGATCAGGGCCGATTCCGAAAAGATCTTTACTTCCGCTTGCAGGTAATGGAACTTGTCGTTGAACCGCTCCGCGATCGCCGTACTGATATTGCAATTCTCGCCAAGCATTTTATGCAGCGATTCTCGAAGAAGTGCGGTCGCTCCGTAACGACCATTCTCCCATCGGCCATGTCAACATTAGTAAACTATGGCTGGCCGGGTAACGTTCGTGAACTGCAAAACACGATCGAACGAGCCGTCATTTTGTGTGCTGCCGACACATTGGCTCCTGCTGATATCCAACTGTCAGCCTTGGGTAGAAGTGATACACCATCGTCGTCCTCGTCAACTAACAGTGGTTATCGCGCAGTTCCAATCGAAATTATCGAGCAGGAACATATTCTTGCGACTTTGGAATGGACCAAATGGAACAAGTCCCAGGCCGCGCATATCCTTGAAATCGAACGTTCGACATTGGATCGAAAACTGAAGAAGTACGAAGTTGAACGACCTGCCCGTAATCGATAAAGGTCCATCCTCGATGTGCATCGTTGCGTGTGTCGGTCTCAATCGAATTTCATTGGTTGACCAGCATGACTCGGAATTCGGGTCGTAAATCGAGCTCTCTGGGGGCGAATCATCCGACCCCAGGGGGCTCACCCGTCCCGAAGAATGTCGCATATTATGGCGTTGCGACGTTATGGGTGATCGGATTCTTCGCTTGGTTTCAGAGCTTTGGGTTTCCAAATAATCCGGGGGCAGATCGCTGGGCGATCTGGCCAAGTATCCCCCTAGATTTCCTGGATCTTGTCGATCCACCGATTGTTCAAGGTGCGGCTCCCTGGAGCTGGTTATTTTTACTTCAGCGGGTACCGTTTTTTCTGACGGCCGTCGCGATCTGGATGGGTGCATGGGGACTTGGTTCGCTCACCCTTCGATGCTTCAAGCTTGATCTGGTTGGTTGCGAGCGACTCTTCTTTTCGACCTGCCTTGGACTGGCAATCGTTTCATTAACGACTTTGTTCCTTGGTCTTTTTGGCTGCATGAATCGATGGCCACTTGGTTTAATACTCGTGGCTGGTTTCGTCGGCGAAAGTCTATGTCACTTTCGACCACCAAACCTTGTTCGTGCGGCACGTGATCCGTCGAATGGCATGTTGCGCTGGGGTTGGATTGCGATCGCCATTCTTTTCCCTTTTGTGGCGGTCCAACTGCTGGGGGCAATGTCGCCGCAAACGGACTTTGATGTCATCGAGTATCACCTTGGCGGCCCCAAGGAGTGGTTCCAGCAGGGACAAATCGCTCGATTACCTCATAATGTTTACACAAATTTTCCATTTCTGACCGAGATGCTGATCTTGGCAGGTATGATTCTTTACGGTGACTGGCAATGGGGAGCGCTTGCCGGTCAGGCGGCGATTTCTGGATTCGCACCACTCACTGCAGTCGGTTTGTTCGCTGCGGGGCGAAGATGGTTCTCAGCAGAAGTCGGCACAATAGCCGCCCTGGTCTATCTCACGTCCCCCTGGACGTATCGCATTTCAATTATCGCCTATGCCGAAGGGGGGCTTGCTTGTTATCTGCTCGCTGCGTTATTTACCGCACTGCTAGTTCGCGAACAATTTCTGTCTGGCAATACGCAACTCCGGCAAAACTCAATCAAGCTGGCACTCGTCACTGGAATGATGGCTGGCAGTGCCATGGCCTGCAAATATACCGGCTTGATCTCAGTCGTTATTCCTGCCGGATGTCTACTGATTTGGACCACTGTCCGACATACTCATAGCGTCCGTTTGAAATTGCAGTGGACGCTGATTTTATCGTTGGTTTTTTCCGTTGGCGTTCTGGCAAGTGTCGGGCCATGGTTATTGAAAAACGCCATTTGGACGGGTAACCCGGTTTATCCGCTTGCATATCGTATCTTCGGCGGCGTGGATCGTGATGAGACGCTGGACACAAAATGGCGTCATGGACATGCCGCAAAGACTTATTCTGATTGGAATCAACGACTGTGTGACGCGTCTGTGAAATTGACTGATGTGACGGCCAACAACGACTGGCACAGTCCATTGATGTTTGGGCTGGCTCCGCTGTCGCTGGCAATTTGGCTTCGACGACGGGATCGAGAAACAACGGTTCCTGCAGGCAGATCACTTCAGCAATCGGTAATCGGCCTGACATGGTTGTATGTGAGTTGGCAGTTTGCCAACTGGTTTCTTTTCACCCATCACATTGATCGGTTTTACGTCCCCATGTTTTCAGCCGTTTCGTTGTTGGCGGGGGTCGGTGCATGTTGGCCTCAATTCCTTGTGTCAGACGCCAAGACGGTCAAAGGTTTGACCATTTGGAAATGGTCTGCTGGAACAATGATTGTCGCTTCGATTTTCTATAACGCCGAGGTGATGATGTACATCGGCGGTTTTAATGCGGGTCGTCTCGATTTGATATCGGCCCGTGAGATTGCGACTTCCCCCCGAATCAAATGGTTGAACGAGGAATTCGAATCGGGACACCTTCCACCAGATTCAAAGGTACTTTGCGTGGGGGATGCAGGGATGTTTCATGCCCGTTATCCCTACATTTACAACACGGTATTCGATCGTTCGTGGTTCGAAGAATTGTGCGCCGAGCCACAGTCGGACGGCTACGGTTTACGCGATGTCCAGGAAATTCGTTCGCGGTTCCGCCAACTGGGGATTACCCATGTCGACGTAAACTGGTCGGAAATCCGTCGATACCGCGAACCAGGTAGTTATGGCTACAGCGAATTTGTCCAACCCGAACGCTTCGCCGAATTACAGCGACTCGGCCTGTTAGGACCGAGTCTCTTCACAACGGGAAATCGAGAACCGGAAGAGATCACCGGCCAGGTATTTCCCGTACTTGATTGATTATCGAGGGGGATTCAGGCGCTTTTGTCGACGTTCATCCCTTAATCGACGAGCTTCTTCACGGCGCTGAATTGCTGCCGGTGATGGACCCTCTTCAAGTTTCTTGAGCGCCGATTCTGGAATCAGTTGTTGCATTCCATCTGGAACAAGTGCTTTCAGAAGCAGTGGTGCCAGCTTGCGCTCCAATGGAGGATTGGCCTTCGCCTTTTCCTTGGCTGCCGCCTCGTTTTCCTTTTTCTCTGCAGCAGCCGGGACTACAGCGTTTTCCGCAGGGCCGAGCTGTGCTTGTTGAGTCCCATCTGCTTTTCGTTTTCGAAAAGCGTCGAGCAGCTCGAACTCTGTTGCAGACCAATTCCGATAAAGTGACAACAATGTCAGTCCGACCAGGACAGGCGGTCCGTTTCGAGCTTCGATCAGGACCCCGTCTTTCTGCCGCGTGATGACAGCCGTGGAGTCACCGAAATAAGGGGAAATTGCTGCGGTCGAAGGAAGAGAATAGGAATCCATCGAGACTCCCTCCTCCTCCAGGCGGTTAAGAAACACATGGCCTAAATATGGTAAGAGAGAGCCGACAAGATTGCTGGCACGAGGTCCGTTTAAATAGGCGTATGACAACGTGTCGCCGGCAGGAATTGAAACCTTACTACTCGCCTGCTTGTCGAACCCGGGGCGATTTGACTGTAAATGACGCAATTGGGCCTTCATCGCTTGAGGATGAACAGCGAACATCAGATGTTTTTCCGATAAACAGAACGTTGGAGTGATGGAGAAGCGTCCCGGATAGCTTGCTCCAGACGTATTCACGTAAAAAATCGAGTGATTGAGAAACGATTGGTGACGCAATGAAACCGATTCGCCGTAGTCCATTTCAGAGTGTTCCGCAGACAACGATTGTTCGATCAGTTTCATCAAACGATCGAAAACCACAGCAGCTTTTTTGCCGTCCCGGACTTCAAGGCTGACAACGAGGCTCGTTGCAATCAATCCTCCTGCCGATGGCGAATCGAACGCGACGATGACATCACCAAACGCAGGCAGAACATCCTCGACAATTTTCAGCTCAAGCTCGGACTCCAATTGTTTGACCGCCTCGTCAAAAACTCGAACGGATAATGGCTGGACACTCTGCAACAACCGTCTTGATTCCTGAAAAATGCCTCTCAGGCTGATGCTCGTCGCGAGAACGAGGTCAGCATCAGCGGGAACATGTGCAAACTGTTGGGCCTGGATTGGTGACCCGGCGGCCAACACCATGATGCCATCGGTTCGTCCTCCCGTGGCAACGAAAGTCCGCTGGATCATCTCGCCATTATCGACGCCCGACACCTGAACGATGTGGTCGATTGCATCGACACCCGTCATTGTCAGAATGGGTCTGACCAGGAACCCAACCGGTCCAAGAGCTGACGTAATGCTCGACACAAGTCCTTTCCCATCAATCCAACCGACAGTTCCGATTCGCGGAATGCTGACGCGTTCGAGCGACTTGCGAAACGTCGGGTTCGTATCAAGTCCTGGTGGTCGACCTGACAATCCATCCCTGATTCGTTCAAGAGTTCCATCACCAAGAGCAAAGATAATCCGCGGACCTTCACGGTGGATGACAAGTGTGTAGCCGGGAACGGCAATAGGAATCGATTGGGTCAATGAGTTCTCGTTGAACTTGAATTCGGGGATCGATTCCAGTGATTGATTAAGACTTCGCCAGAGGTTTTCGGTGTCATCGCCACTGCTCAGAATCAATCCGCCGTGCACCCCCGCGAGCATCCGAAGCCAGGTCGGAAGATTGGCATTATTTGGTGGAGGGGGTTCAAAGCCAGCAAAAAAACAACCTGGATGAGCAGAAATTAACTTTAACAACTGGGGAAACAGTGGACGCAAACGATGAAGCGTTCCTAACTCGACATCGTCGTCAGAGCCCTGATTGGCCTCGTCGACTTTTGACAGCGCGGCATCGAGCAATTCAAAGAACTGCCGAATTTCTGGATCGGCAGCGAAACCATCGACCCCCGCCACCCCGGCGACACCGTTGCTACGAGCGGCCCATTCAAAATAGACGAAGGTTTGCGGCGGAACGGACTTCAGAAGTGCCAGATCTCTTTCACCGGGTGGCAAGCCCAGCAGGCTGCTTCCCGTAACGATCCAGATCAAAAGTTCCCACAATCCCGAACTTGCTTGTGCCTGCATAACGAAGTCTCCTTTATGAAGCATTTTCGTGAGGAGTCACTCGAAAAGAAAGGGACTGTGCGTCTGGATCGCTGGCGATTCCGCTTTCAAAATAAAAACGCCCCGGTTCAATATCCAATGAACCGGGGCGTCCCGAACTCCGCGTCATGTACCGTTCCATCAGCCGTCGGCGCGGTCGGAGAGTCTTACAATCGCTACTCAACTACAGCCGTGGCTGGTACCACAGTTGTGACAGAGATAGCAATTTCCATTACGGACCGTGATTGCTCCGCAATTACTGCAACTGGGTGCGTCAGACTGAAACTTGGCGAATTGCTGATTTCGACTTGCAGCCGATTCCGCCGCAGTCACCGTCGGTTGCAGTGTCTTGAGCGAAGTGGTCATTCGCTGCAACACAGCGACCGGCGTCTTACCATTAGCATGTCCGTTCGCGCCATGTCCGTTGCTCGCATGACCGTTGGTTGCGTGACCGTTGGTCGCGTGACCATTTCCGTTGTGGCCATTGGTCGTATGGCTGCCATTTGTATGACCATTCGTCGCGGGGGCCGAAGTCGCAGGCATCGCCTTCGTCGAAGCGACTTCGGCCGATCGATGGCTTTCCGAAACGTCCTCACTGTCGCCAAAAACATTGGCTTCAGGTCGTTTCGGCGTGTTCGCTTCGCGAAAACCTGGCAAGAACTGAATACCAAGCCAGCGGAAGATATAGTCGACAATACTCTTGGCATTGGGAATGTCTGGATTCGGCGTCCAACCACTCGGCTCAAACCGCGAATGTGAGAACTTCTCGACCAGGACTTCCAGGGGAACGCCATATTGAAGACCCATCGAGGTTTCGGTTCCGATGACGTCCATCAGCCCACCGATGGTGCTTCCTTCCTTGGCCATGCTGATGAATAACTCGCCGGGAGTCCCATCCTCGAACAACCCGACAGTAATATACCCTTCGTGGCCGCCAACCGAGAATTTGTGTGTCAACGAATTGCGCGTTGCGGGAAGTCGGCGTCGAGCTGGTCGATCGCCCGCCGCACCACCCTTCTTTCGATCCCCTTCTTTGGTTGTTGACAACGGCTGGCTTTGCTTTGAACCATCGCGATAAATCGCGAGTGCTTTCAGTCCAAGTCGCCAGCCTTCGAAGTAAGCCTTTTCGATATCATCAACAGTGCTGTCCGATGGCATGTTGACTGTTTTCGAGATCGCGCCCGAAAGGAACGGCTGAGCAGCAGCCATCATTTTCACATGCGCCTTCCAGTGAATCGTCCTTGTTCCGTTGTTGGCCTTAAACGCACAGTCAAAAACGGCAACGTGTTCGGGCTTCAAATCAGCCGCACCCTCAATCGTCTCGGTCTCTTCAATGTGCTTGACGATTCGATCGATTTCCGGTGCGTCATAACCCAACGTTCGCAGTGCGAGTGGGACCGTCCGGTTGACGATCTTCATCATTCCACCCCCTGCCAACTGTTTGTACTTCACCAGGGCAATGTCAGGCTCGATCCCTGTCGTATCGCAGTCCATCATGAATGCGATTGTTCCGGTCGGAGCCAGCACCGTCGCTTGAGCGTTTCGGTATCCGAATTGACGACCCGAATCAACGCACTCATCCCAAACCTTGCCTGCGGCGTTTCGCAAGTATTCGGGACATGTCGAATCAATGCGATCGACCGCGTCGCGGTGCATTCGCATGACCCTGAGCATTGGCTCGGCATTTTCTTTATACCCGGCGAAGGGGCCAAGGTATCCAGCAATGCGGCTGGAAGTCAGATAAGCCTGACCGGTCAGAAGTGCCGTAAGAGAGCCCGCAATTCCGCGGCCAGCGTCGCTGTCATAAGGAATCCCCATCGACATCAGCAAGCTGCCGAGATTGGCATAACCCAGGC
>JBAXBD010000318.1:0-7121 GCA_037142165.1 Schlesneria sp.
TCAGATCGCGAGGATGTTCTTGTCCGGAAAGCGTCCATGTTGCGGGGATATCAAAAGCGTGGAACAGCAACAATTCGGCCTTTGTATCAATCGCGAGTTGCTCGGCGTAACCAACAGCTTTTACGGCAGTGTCGGAAAAGTCCGTTGGACAAAGAATTCGTGTGATCGTCTGCATAATTGGTTTCTTTCAGTCGTCACAACCGAAGCAAGAACGGCTGTTACTTGCCTCGAAATCCCATTCGTCTTCGGGAATCCTGGCCTGAATCGTGATGAGCGTGAGAGAGGCAACCGTTCAAATAGGATTCCAGATCAGCTTTCACATGTGGCTCGATCGATTCTCGACAGAATTTCAATTCAAAATCGGTTCGATCACTGTGGTCGTGCCGATGGCAGGTCCAAGCGTCAGAGTGCTCCTGTTTAAAGAGACCCTCCAGCAAAACCTGTATTGGCTGAATGACTGCTGCCGAGAGAGCGAGGTCATTTCGTTTCTTCCATTCATGTTGCTGTTGCGTGTAGACCCAAGCGTCATTGCCGATTTGACCTTCACGCACAATTCGAACTTGAATGCCGGTCTCACCTTCCCGAATCACTTGGGTCAGTCGATGACAAAGTTCACGTCGAGCGTCGTCAACTGATGCAACAGGAAGGGCAACTTTTGGGGACATCGCATGCTCCATTTCGGATTTGTAAGAACAAACCGATTTGGAGCACGTGGCATTCCGCTAACTTGAAAAATGGGGAGTCCGTTTGAGTTTCATCATTCTTCATCGCAATCATTTTGACAAAATGAGAGGCTTCATGTGGTACTTGTTATCCGGGCCTGTTGTAAGTTACGGCGAATTCAAGGGATGGAACGGAATTGGATTCCTGCCCCAGTTGCAAATGAAAAGTGGTTGATCGTCAACAGGTTCGAGAATGATAGAGTTGATCGAATTGATCTTGTTCACTTGGCAGAAAATCGCCAGTCAACGTTGCTGGTGAATCTGAGGATGTTTGAGTTTTAGAATTCTGCACGTTATTCGAACCACGATTGTCGTCTGAGGCGACCGTTTTCGTTTCTGATGAGGGTTCTGACGCTCGACCTGAAACCCAAAGGAATAGTCTCGACCCGTTTTTTGTTCGTGCCCAGTGGCTGGCGAGATGGAATTCGTCGTCGAATCCGTGTTTAATCCTCGACCACGATGGATTTATCCATTTCCTTTATTGTTTGCGTGTAAACTTCGGAGACGGTGTCGATGTCTGGCGAAAATATTCAAAGTGTGCTTCAGGAAACTCGTTCATTCCCACCCACTGCCGAATTTGCCAAACAGGCCAATATCAGCACTGAAGCTCAGTACCAGCAGATGTGGACGCAGGCGAAAAACGATCCAGCCGGTTTTTGGGGTGAGTTGGCCAGCAATCTGCACTGGTTCAAGAAGTGGGACCACGTCTTGCAAGGCGAAATGCCCGAGACCAAATGGTTTGTCGGTGGCAAAATCAACGCCAGTTACAATTGCATTGACCGGCATCTGAACTCGTGGCGGAAGAACAAGGCGGCGATCATCTGGGAAGGCGAACCGGGAGATACTCGCGTGCTGACCTACCAGGACTTGCATCGCGAAGTCTGCAAATTCGCCAATGTACTTAAGAAACTGGGGGTCGTGACTGGTGACCGTGTGACTCTGTACATGCCGATGATTCCCGAGTTGGCAATCGCCATGCTTGCCTGTGCGCGAATCGGTGCGACGCACTCGATTATTTTTGGCGGCTTCAGTGCGGACGCCGTGGCTGATCGAAATAACGATGCTCAGGCCAAACTCATTGTGACCGCCGACGGAAGCTGGCGGCGAGGCAAAGAGATTCTGTTGAAGCAAGCGGTCGATCAGAGTCTGGAGAAGTCCCCCAGCGTAGAACGAGTCGTTGTTGTGCGTCGAACAGGGATGCCAGTTCACATGGTTCCGGATCGTGACTATTGGTGGCACGACCTGATGTCAGACGCTCCGTCGGATTGCGATCCGGTCGAGTTAGATGCCGAACATCCTTTGTTCATCCTCTACACTTCAGGCAGTACCGGCAAACCGAAGGGGGTGATGCATACGACAGGTGGGTATACACTCGGCACAATGATGACATCGAAATGGGTCTTTGATCTGAAAGAAGAAGACACCTACTGGTGTACCGCCGATATCGGCTGGATCAAGGGTCATAGTTATATTGTTTATGGACCGCTCGCCAACGGAGCGACCACGGTGATGTATGAGGGGGCTCCAAACTGGCCCCATGACGGGCGATTTTGGGAGATCATCGAACGATACAAGGTTAATATTTTCTATACGGCACCAACCGCGATTCGAGCCTTTATCAAGTGGGGCGATCATTGGCCGGCGAAGTATGATTTGTCGAGTTTGCGATTGCTCGGCTCCGTTGGTGAACCGATCAATCCAGAAGCTTGGATGTGGTATCATAAGGTGATCGGACAAGAGCGTTGTCCGATTGTTGACACCTGGTGGCAGACAGAAACCGGCTCAATCATGATTTCGCCGCTTCCTGGAATTACGGCGACCAAGCCGGGTAGTTGTACGCGACCTCTTCCTGGTGTTGTTCCCGACATCGTTAACAAAGACGGTACCAGCCTTGGTCCAAACGAAGGGGGCCTGCTGGTCATGAAACAGCCGTGGCCATCAATGCTTCGAACGCTCTACGGCGACCACGAACGATTCAAACAAACATATTTCAGCACGATCCCTGGCTGTTACTTCGCGGGTGATGGTGCTCGTAAGGATGAAGACGGTTACACGTGGGTGATGGGCCGGGTTGATGACGTGCTTAATGTTGCAGGTCATCGGCTCAGCACGATGGAAGTTGAGTCGGCGCTCGTCGCACACCCAGAGGTCGCTGAGGCGGCTGTGGTCGGTTTCCCTCATGAGATCAAGGGAGAAGGTATCTGTTGTTTTGTTTCGCTGAAGAGCGGTTCTGGTAGCGATTCTCTTGAAAGGGATTTGATCGCTCATGTCCGGAAGCAGATTGGTGCTTTGGCCACTCCCGACAAGATCCGATTCACACCGGCACTGCCAAAAACCCGAAGCGGTAAGATCATGAGGCGTCTGCTTCGTGACATTGCCGCAGGTCGGGAATCGGCGGGTGACACGACAACACTCGAAGACATTTCCGTTTTAGCCAAGCTGCGCGAGCAAGAAGAATAGGATTGATGAGGACTGTTCTGGAATAACCTTTGTTCTCTTCGGTTGAACGTTGATCGCGGTTTGTTAGTATACGGAAAGAATTTTTGGTTGTTGTCGTCGGCAGACGATGAATTTCCAGAAGCAACCGGGCCGATGGTGGTTCGGAGTAGAGTGGTTTGATGGCAGCCGTCTGACGGTTGCCTGTCGCTAAGCGATTCATTTCGTGGAAGAGCCAGGATGTTTTCATTTCTTGGCGGTTTGTTCGGCCTGTTGATGGCATGTCTCTGGAAGTTTTTTCAGAGATCCGTGAAAGGACTTGACCTGGCCATTGATGGCTGGGTTCAGTGTTTTTACGTCTGGCTGTATGGCTCGTACAATTCGCCTCAGCAAACGATTGCCTCGGCGCGATTGTCAGTGGGGCCTCCCGGGGACCTGCTGACATGGCTGTGGTCGTTCGTTCGGCCGACTCCTCTGGCGCGGGTTCGTGTTCCGGCACGCCGCTCGATCCGCTAATTTTCGTGATGCTCGGCCAATCTCTCTCTGAATAGCGACGCGTTTTTTGCGATCGTGCATCGTCGGCGAGTGCTTCCGCCGAACGAGTCCTGCGTTTTGCGTGAGGTCCGGTGGCTCTGTTGCCAGGATCATGAAGGGCGCTCACGTATGGATGTTATTTCGATTTTGCTGGGACTTGCCGGCGGTGGTGCGTTTGGCTTCTTTGCCGAACGATTGATTCGTGGTACTGCGTTTAAAACGCGAGATGAAATCCTCGAACAGGCCAAGCGTGATGGCGAGAATTTACGCAAGACAGCCGAACTCGCTGCGAAAGAAGAGGGGCTGCGTCGTCGTGAAGAAATTGAAAAAGATCTGAATTCGCTGAGGGATGAAATTCGAAATCAAGAGCGAAAGCTCGACAAACGAGAATCAGGCCTCAAGGACCAGCAGGATGACATCGCCAAAAAAGAGCGGATGCTGGAAACCACTCAGTTGAAATTGTCCGAGCGTGGGAAGGTTGTCGATGCTCGTGAACGTGAACTGGAAAAGATCATCAAACAGGAGCAGGAACAGCTCTACAAAATCAGTGGTCTCGATCAAAAGACCGCGACGGCCATGCTGATGGATCAGCTCGAGCGAGAGCTGAAAAACGAAACCGGGGCGCTCATTCTCAAGAACGAAGCAGAACTGAAACAGCAGTCCGAGAAGCAGGCTCGCGAAATCATCGGAATGGCAATCCAGAAGTACGCGTCAGCGCATACTTCAGAAACGACGGTTTCAACTGTCGATATTCCGAATGATGAAATGAAGGGGCGAATTATCGGCCGCGAAGGTCGAAATATTCGCGCCTTCGAGAAGGCAACGGGCGTCGATGTCATCGTCGATGACACACCAGGCGTCGTTGTGGTTTCCGCATTCGACAGTGTTCGTCGCGAAACGGCAAAACAGGCGATGGTGAAGTTGATCCAGGACGGACGGATTCACCCCACTCGTATCGACGAAATCGTGCTTGAAACCCAGAAGGAAATGGAAGAATTCATCCGTCGTCAGGGAGCTGAAGCAGCACAGGAGGCGGACGTTCCGAACCTTCACGAAAAGCTGGTCGATTTGATGGGACGACTTTACTTCAGGACTAGCTACAGCCAGAACGTGCTTCGACATTCGATCGAAGTCGCCCATTTGACTGGTATGATGGCCGTGCAACTGGGTTTGAATGGAAATCTCGCTCGTCGTTGTGGATTTCTTCACGATATCGGGAAGGCCGCTGACCATGAAATGGAAGGTGGCCACCCTGCCGTCGGCGCGGAACTGCTCAAACGCTATGGTGAAAAAGGGGAAGTCGTACACGCTGCCAAAGGGCACCATGACGATATTCGTCCAGAATATATCTACACGGTTCTCGTTGCAGCGGCGGATGCCTGTTCCGCGTCGCGTCCGGGAGCACGTCGCGAAACGCTTGAAAAGTACGTGCGCCGCCTCGAAGAGCTCGAAACTCTTGCTTGCGGTTTTCCGGGAGTTGAGCAGGCCTTCGCCGTTCAGGCCGGTCGTGAGATTCGTGTTATCGTAAACCCGGCCGACGTTAATGACCGCGAAGCTGCTAAACTCTGCCGCGATCTGGCGACGTCGATCGAACAACAGTTGACCTACCCTGGTGAAGTCAAGGTGACCGTGCTGCGCGAGACACGTGTCATCGAATATGCGAAATAAAAAATGAACAACCAGCCTCCCGGAACGATCTCTCGCGACGATCTGGCCTTGAGATACCTTGACTCGCTCCCTTACGTACCCTACCCGGTTCAAGAGGAAGCGTTGCTCAAGTGGTTCGAAACGACCCAGGGGGTTATGGTTTGTGCTCCAACCGGAACGGGAAAGACGCTGATTGCCGAAGCGGCGGCGTTTGAGGCTCTCCATACCGGACAGACAATCTATTACACGACTCCCCTGATTGCCTTGACCGATCAAAAGTTCACAGAACTACAGGATTCGGCGGAGCGGTGGGGGTTTCGACGCGATCAAGTCGGTCTGGTGACAGGGAATCGCCGAGTTAACCCGCAAGCGAATGTTCTCGTCGTTGTTGCTGAAATTCTATTGAACCGATTGCTGACATCTCACTGGGCTGCCCACGAAGAAGCAACCGCTGAGAAGGTGCGTCAGGTCGCCGCAGCACACCTTAAGGCCGAATCTGCCAAGGACCATGCGGGTGGGCTGCATTCCTACACTGATCTGATTGGTTGGGACGATGAATTGGTCGAGGAACTGGCTGAGGAAGCGGCGAGTCCCGTCAGTGCTCCATCCCCACTTGCACTCGACTTCGATCGCGTTTCAGCCGTTGTGATGGATGAATTCCATAACTTTTCGGACCTCGAACGGGGTATTGTCTGGGAGTTCTCGTTAGCACTGTTGCCGAAGCACATCCGGCTGTTATTGCTTTCCGCGACCATTGGCAATTCGGGAAAATTCGTCACTTGGTGTAGCCGGACTCACGATCGTGCACTTGAGTTAGTACAGAGTACCGATCGTCGAGTCCCCCTCCAGTTTCATTGGGTCGGCGACAAGCTTCTGACTGACCACCTGGAAGAAATGGCTGCGGGTGATGAAACGAATCGGAAGACCCCGGCGCTCGTCTTCTGTTTCAATCGAGACGAATGCTGGAATGTTGCGGAGGAATTAAAGGGAAAGGCAATGCTCGCCAGTGGTCAGCAGAAAAAGCTGATTGCTGCCCTCGATAAGTACGAATGGTCAAAAGGGGTTGGTCCTAAGCTGAAGCAGTTGCTGATGCGTGGTGTTGGCGTCCATCATGCAGGGCTATTGCCAAAATATAAAAAGATCGTGGAAGACCTGTTTCAGCAAAAGCTTCTGACCATTTGCGTTTGTACCGAGACGCTGGCGGCGGGAATTAACCTCCCCGCCCGATCCGTGGTCTTGCCGTCACTGATGAAGGGGAAACCGGGCGATTTGAAGCTGATTGACCCGAGTTCTGCACACCAGATTTTTGGACGCGCGGGCCGTCCGCAATTCGATACCGAAGGGCATGTCTACGCTCTGGCACACGAAGACGATGTCCGGATTTTGAAATGGCGTGAACAGTATGATTCGATACCAGAGGACACCAGAGATTTCGGTTTGATCAAAGCAAAGAAGGCATTGAAAAAGAAAATGCCGACTCGGAATCCAAACCGCCAGTACTGGAATGAACAACAGTTTGAAAAACTTCGATTCGCGACTCCGGGCGATCTTGCCAGTCGTGGTCCACTCCCGTGGCGGTTGCTGGCGTACATGCTGCAACTCTCGCCCGAAGTCGATCGACTTCGCAGGCTGGTCCAGAAACGTTTGATGGAACCTAAGCAACTTGATGCGGGTGAAAAACATCTCGAACGAATGCTGATCTCGCTTCACGCAGGCGATTTTATCAAGCTGACGCCCGAACCGCCCCCTCCGCCAACCGTTACAAAATCCGAAGCACCCCCC
>JBAXBD010000319.1:0-7113 GCA_037142165.1 Schlesneria sp.
TTACTAACTCTTCGGAAACTGGACCTCGACGACGACGAAACAATCAGTCTGGCCGAGTTAAATCCCATCAACAATCAGTTCGCTGTCCAGCAACAGCAACAACAGAACGGGACACGAACTCCATCCACCAGCCCCTTTCTCGGACCAGGTTCCGATGAGTCACTGCAGAAACAGATCCGCCGATTGATCGATAAGTATGACAGCATTGATCCGGTCAAATCGGGTGTCGAAGGTGCGAAAATTCGCAATCAAAAACTGAGCCGACTGGAATTGGGTCTTTCCGTTGCAGAATTCTCGCGATTCGACGGGGATGGCGATGGACAACTCGATTTCGACGAGCTTCGTCAATTTCTGACCTCCCCCGATCCGACGGTCACAGTCTCAGTGAATGTCGATTCCACCGACTCATTGTCTGCAAAGTCTGTCCGGCAAGAGATTCAGGAAAAGTTGAAAACGACGCCAGACGGGTCCGCGAACATCAATCTCGGAACAACGCAACTGAGTGTTGTGCGTGGTGCTTCATTTGATGTCGGAACGGCGGAGGCATTTTTGAAACCCCAATTCATGGCCGCAGATGCGGATGCGAATGGTTATCTGGAAAAATCAGAAGCGGAACGAGCCTTTCTTTACAATGCCACGTTCGAAAACCTTGATGCAGACAAAAATGGCAAGGTTTTTCTTGACGAAGTCATCGCCTATTTTCAGGTTCGTTTTGACGCTGCACGCAGCCGAACGGTGTTGTCGATTAACGAACAGGGGAGAACGCTGTTTGAAATCCTCGATACCGATCGAGACCGTCGTCTCTCGTTTCGCGAACTGCAGGCAGCGGCAGACAAGCTGTCGTTGTGGGATAAGGACGGTGATGGCTTGCTGTCCGAGTCGGAAGTGCCACTTCAATATCGATTGACGATTGCCCGAGGAAATTTGCCAGCACTCGGCGGAAATTTTCTGATCGACGCCGGGATGGTTCAGGCGGGAACCCCGGCGGAGCGTACGTCGGGTCCGCTGTGGTTTCGAAAAATGGATAAGAACCGCGACGGTGAAGTGTCGCAGCGCGAGTTTCTCGGCGAAACTGCGACGTTTCAGCAGCTTGACCGAAACCACGATGGTTTTATCGACTTGACGGAAGCGGTTACAGCGACAGGTTCGATTGAGTAGCCCCGCTTCGCTTGAGAGGAAAGCGGTGAAAATGGCTGCCACGAGTTTACCTTCTTCGGTACAGCCGTGCTCTTTGAACGAGTTATTGAACCATGCAGACACGGGCTTATCGAAGGCTTCAAAACCGTGGCACCCCAAGTTTCGACTGGAATTCCGGTCCGCCGATTGCATGTGTTTTGCTCGTTTCTCTATCGTCCCTCGTCTTTCCCGATTACTCTATCTTTCCAATTCATTTCTTGAGTTATTGAAGGAAGGAACGGAATTCATGCGAACGCATTTCCAACGATTGATACTTCTCGTTGCCATGATCAGCTTGACGGCGGAAATTGGCTTTGCACAAGAAGAATCGACGTTGGCTCAGTATTACGGGTTCAAGCCGGTCGAGGTATTCAAACTGGCGGAACGTTCAGCAAACATGCTGAATGGCGACTTGAATCATGATGGCTTGATGGACCTGATCCTGGTTGACAACAGCCACAGTCGACTGGACGTTTTGTTACAGCGCAAAGACCGTGGCGGAATCAAGGAGACTCCAGCGGGCCGAACAGATGTCAACGTGATCGATAATGACTGGCGATTCGATCATAAAAAAATACCTGTGGATCATGATATCGCCGCGTTAGCTCTCGGAGATTTCAATGGCGATGGTCGTACAGACATCGTTTATTTTGGTACTCCTGATCAGCTTGTTATTCGCTATCAGCCACTGACTGGCGAGTGGACCGAGAAGAAACAGCAACGCATTCCTGACGTTGCACCGACTCAATGGTTCCTCACCGCAGGGGATCTCGACGGAAACGGTCTCGACGATCTGGTAATCCTGGGCAAGCACGAAACGATTCTGTTGTATCAAACACAAAAAGGAGTTCTTGGGACACCAAAGCGCCTGATGAACACTTCTGACAAATTGGGTTTAGCCCAGATTGCCGATCTTGATGGAGATGGTCGGCTGGATCTGTGCTACCTCGCAGGCGAAGGGTTGAATCGAGTCTTGGGGGCTCGGCTTCAGCAGAGCAACGGTCAATTGGGGCCTGAGTATGTATTTGATCTGGAGCGACCTCGGGCTGTATCGCTGCGGGATGTTGATGGAAAGCCCGGTCATGAGATTCTGACCATCGACTCGCGGACGGGTCGGCTGAAACTGTTGAACGTCGAACAGAAGAAGTTAGCGGAACATGAATTGCCTGAGCGGTTAATTCAATACGGGTTTGGCAAGCAAGGCTCTGGAAAAGATCGTGATCTGGCCGTTGGAGATTTTGACGGCGATGGTCTAAGCGATGTGATCGTGTCTGACCCGGATGCGTCTCGGGTTTTGTTCTTTAAACAGAACAAGGGTCAGGGGTTGGATATGGGGACTCCGTTTCCAAGTTTGACCGGTTCGGACCAGATTCGTGCGGCCGACCTGGACGGGGATGGCAAATCGGATCTTGTCGTACACAGTGCCTCGGAAAAGACACTCGGAGTCAGTCGGATTCAAGACGGACGGTTGACGTTTCCGCAGTCGATTCCGACGGAAGCGGACGCTTCGGTGATTGAACTTGTCGATTTGGACGGCGATGGAAAACTGGAAGTTCTCTTCATCGCCAAGACCAAAAAAGATCGGACATCGGAATATTTTCTGCAGGCGATGAAACGCGTGGGAAAGGACGATTGGCAGCCGGTGAAATTCGGTGACAAGCTCGCTGTTACCTTGGAATTGAAGGGGACTCCCGAAAGGCTATTGCTTGCCGATGTTTTCGGAGATGAACGACCTGAGTTCCTGGTTTTTCAAGGGACGAAGCCACCCCAGTTGTTTGGATTGAATTCTGACGGAATCCCCGTCGAGATCGCAACAGCGGGGAACCTGGGGGTCGGAGCGGTCGGATCAGGCGCCGTCAGCCTTTGCTCGCTCGGAGGTAAGAAAGGGCTGCTCGTTACCCAGGAGAATTTTGCTCGGCATATGATTCTCAGTCCGCAGAAGCGGTGGGAGGTCGCCGATCAGTTCAATGTGACCGAATCCAATTCAAGAATTGTGGCGGGAACAGTCGTTGATTTGAATGGTGAAGGGGACCCCGAAATAACACTGGTCGACGCAGGTCTTCGCAAGTTACGAGTGCTCAGAAAGATTGACGGCAGTTATCAGCCGTGGAAAGAAATCGATATCGGCGAATTTCAGCTCAAGTCGTTGAAGGTGGCCGATTTGAACGGCGATCACCATGACGATCTGATTCTGTTCGGGGCAGACAAGTTCGCGATCTTATTCGCGGGTGGAACGTCGCCTGCACTGAAGGAACTGGCGGCGTTTGAGAGTCAGCTCGACAAAGTTTACCCAACGGATGTGATCGCTGGCGACTTGAATGGCGATGGCCACGTAGATCTGGCGATGACCGATACACGCAGCCATTTTATTGAAATCATCCAGTATCGGCCCGAGACCGGTTTGAAACACGCTCTTTATTTCAAGATTTACGAACAGAAGTCATTTCGAAACGACGACGACACGAAAGATGCTGAGCCACGGGAAGCGCTCATTACCGACGTGACTGGCGACGGTTTGGCCGATCTGATTCTACTCGCACATGATCGTTTGCTCGTTTACCCTCAGGATAATGGGAAGTAACCTTCAATCTGTTTGGTTTTCGGGCAGATTTTTGATCAGTATCATCTGGCGAATGACGTTGGCTGGCGGTATATTCAGCGATGTTTCACAAAAGTTTTTCAATTTTGCCATTTATTTCGGATCGAGGATCCTCACGATGAGCGACAGCATTCACGACGACCATGAATCCGCAATCGGCGATTCGGCGCTGAAAATGAGCGACTTGAAGGATCCTAATGTCCTGAAGATCTATCAGACCGGTGAACTGACCGTTGTCGGATTTGGTGGCCAGGACGTCCCCGATGAAGTCTGTATCGCAGCGTATCGTGATCAGTTGTTTAAACTGATCGACGAGCACAAATGTAAGATACTCGCTTTTGATCTGACTGGAGTCACTTTAGTCCCCAGTGGAATGCTCGGCGTTTTGACATCGTTGCGAAGTCGAGTCCAGCGAGTTGAACTTTACAATCCCTCGGTCGATGTCCGAGAAGTGCTGCGTCTGACGCGTCTTGAAAGTCTGTTCGACATCAAGGAAGTCGCGTTCTAATTTGAAATTCGTAAATGGATTGTTGTTCCAACAATCCATTTGCCTGAACCGAATAAAAATTTCCCTCTTCCGGTTTGACCGAGAAGGTTGTGGACTGAATCAGTAATGCATTTTTCGAGCCTTCAGAACTTTCAGAATTATCTGCTACAGTCAAAACTGGTCGAAGCATCGCAACTCCAGCAGTGCATGGTTCGTTTGCAGTCACGTGGTCAGAGTATCGACGGCTTGATTCACGAACTCGAGACGGCGCACGTTCTAACGCCATACCAGGTTGCCAAGCTGAATAAGCGTGACTTGGATGGATTGTTGTTGGGGAAATTCAAACTTCTTTATCGCAACGCCTCGGGGAGCTTCGCTCGCGTTTTTCGAGGGTGTTCTGTCAACGACGGGCGCATGGTTGGCATTAAAGTTCTTCGATCACGCTGGGCTGAAGATCCTCGTAAAGTGATTCTGTTCAAACGTGAAGGAGAGCTGGGAAAGCGTCTGAAGCACAAGAATATTGTGCCAATTTACGAAGTTGGCTCTGAGGGAAATCAGCACTATCTGACGATGGAATTCGTTGAAGGTGGAAATCTACGCGAGTTGCTCAAGGCTCGAGGAAAATTTTCGGCGTTCGAAGCGACTCGTTATGTATTAGATATTTCCCAGGGATTGGATTATGCGTTGAGTACCGGGGTGACGCACCGCGACTTGAAGCTCACCAATGTGTTGTTGAGCGCCCAAGGCGTTGCCAAGCTGGTGGACTTCGGGTTAGCAGGACAGGACGCTTCTTCACGCTCAATTGACGAAGAAGTTGATCGAGCCGTTGAATACTCAACGTTGGAAATGGGGACCGGAGCTCCGGATAACGATCCACGAAGCGACTTATTCTTCCTGGGTACGATTTATTACGAACTACTGACGGGAAAACACCCGTATCCTCCCACCAAAAGTAAAGACGAACGACGTCAGTTCAGTCGGTATCGCGACATCCAACCGATTCGAGAAGTTGATCCATCACTTCCACCAGCCGTCACCAAAATCGTCGACAAGTTGCTCCGTATCAGCCCTTCTGAGCGATATCAGACGCCAGCAGCGGTCGCAACGGATTTGCGTGCGGTGCTGTTAAGTCTCGCTCCTGCGTCATCAAGCGATGATTCGGTGGTCGTTCCGATACCGAAGCAATTCTCTCCGACGGTCCTGTGTGTTGAAGATCGTGTTCGTCAACAGGATTCACTGCGCGAGTACTTTTCCAAACACGGCTATCGCGTCTTGTTGTTGCGAGATTTTGATCGCGCTTTGACGAGACTTCGATCAGACCCGCCCAAAGGGCTGGTTCTGATGGGTGAAACCCTGGGAAATGACGCGAAGCAGCTTTTTGACAAAGCAGTCACCACTTGCCGTCCGTCCGGGACAGCCGTGGTTCTTGTGCTTTCCAAAGGGCAGACAGATCTCAAGGAAACCGTTGCCGATTCGGACGTCTCGCGGGTCCTCTATGAGCACCCGGTCACGTTGCGAAGCATCCGAAAGGCACTGGAAGACGTCTGGAATAAATCGACCTGACGGCAATGACCTGACCGTCAGACTGATTCGATCCAGATCGACACTTTCGCTTCCCCAACGGTGACGGAATCAACGCCATCAGGGACTTGTTGAGTTTGATTCAGGCTTTCTGCCAGAGTTTCACCTCGAATCAGGTTGCCCCATTCATTCAGCATCTCCGCAATTTGCTGATCGTCGCTCACGTAATAGACGCGAATGCGGCTTTCGATTTCGAGGTTTGCATCCTTTCGAAGCTGTTGAACCTGGCGAATGAAGTCACGAGCCATTCCTTCGCGAAGCAGGGAAGGGGTCAGTTCTGTTGATAATGCCAGTTGAATGCCTCGATCATCGGCACAAACCCAGCCGGTTGCCTGTTCCGTCCCGACCTGGACATCTTCCGATTCAAGCTTGATTTCGTGGCCGTCGAGCGTCACGGTCACTGACTGACCCAAACGAATCGGTGCCATGAGATTGGCATCGACAGACGGCAGTTTCTCGCGAAGCAGGTTCAGCAATTTTCCGTACTTGGGACCCAACGTCTTGAGGTTGGCTTTGTAAACGTACTTGACGATATCAGCCAGGCTGTCGCAGACAGTCACTTGTTTGACATTCAGTTCCTCGCGAACGAGATCGCTTAGCCGCTCAATTGCGTGGCGTTGTTCCAAGTTACTAGTCGAGACTCGTAGTTCAGGCAGCGGTTGACGGACTCGGCGGTCGGCTTCGTCACGTAACTTGTGGCCCAGCGCAACGACCGTTTGTGCGGCGGCCATGCTTTCGTTCAGGTCGCGATCGAGGATCGTAAGATCCGGTGTCGGATAGTCGCAGAGGTGAACGGATTCGGGTGTGTTGTCATCGACACCAGCTTTCACTGCGACGACTAGATTCTGGTACAGCCGTTCGGCTAAGAATGGGATCATCGGTGCCAGCAGTTTGGTGAGCGTCACCAGAACGTCGTACAGAGACTGATACGCGGCCAGTTTGTCCCGGTCGCCGGCATCTTTCGATCGCCAGAAACGGCGGCGATTTCGGCGGATGTACCAGGAGGAAAGGTCGTCAATAAATGTCGCTGCCAGACGGGTGGCTTCTGGCGTATCGTAATTTTCCAGAGCCGCTCGCATCCCTCCGATAAGTGCCTGCAGATTCGAAAGCAGCCAGCGATCAATCTCAGGCCGTTCGGCAACGGGAATTTGAGGGGCTTGCGGGTCAAATTCATCGAGTCGAGCATAGTTAACGAAAAAGGCGTAGCTGTTCCAAAGAGGAATCAAAACCATGCGGCGAGTCTCGTCAGCCGGTGTACTGGTGACAAGGC
>JBAXBD010000320.1:0-7108 GCA_037142165.1 Schlesneria sp.
CCGGCCCCGCTTGATCCGAAACCTGTCGGATTCACTCCCAATGATGCGCCTGGACAATTACATCCGTTCTATGCACTCTTCGGGTCGATGCAGCATGACTTTTTTCTGATCGAAGGCGAAGACCCCAAGGTGCTCTCGTCGCTGTTTGAAGCGACACCTTTTTTTAAATCCGTTCGAGCCGATCTCAGCCCGAGCGTTCTTGAGACTCTCGCCATGACAGATACCAAGCGATTTTCAGACGAAAGGATCTTTCTTGACAAATATCTGACTCGCACGACGACCCGTCAGGATCGTGCTGGAACTTCTGGCATACTTGACGAAGACGACCTCATGTTTCGTCGGCTTGAACCTATCTGGTGGAACTGGCGGTCAGTAATCTCGCTCGTTGATCGCTCGTTGGCTCCTGCAGAATTAGCAAAACGAAGTCAGCCACGAGTGCTTGCTGCATTCGATGGAGATCATGGTCCCTTTGTTGTTGAGCGACGTGTTGGTGCCGGTCGAATTGTTCTCTTTACGAGCGGAGTCACTTCCGACTGGAACCTGCTTCGAGGCTCAGCGGCGATGTATATGTTTCATCGAACCTTTTGTCAGTTGATGGAAGGAACGCTTCCAACCAGGAACTACATTGCAGGTCAAAAGATGACCTTACCCGTCGAACGACGTAGCGACATTCGTTATTGGTTGACCCGCCCCTCGGGAGTCAAAGAGCCTTTGAATGTGGATGTGATTGGCGCAAACATTTCCGGTGTCACCATTCGTCGTCCCGTCCTGGCTGGGACGTACAGGGTCACTTCGGAACAGACTGACACCACGTTGCCCGATTCAGCATCGAATCGACTGGATGAAATCTCGCTGGCCGTGAACGGTTCGGAAAACGAATCGAATCTGTCGGCAATCTCGGTAGCTGACCTGCAACAAAAGCTTGGGCACGACGACGTTCGCATTCTCGCAGCCGACGAGCCAATTCGACTGGAGGGGGGTGCCCGTCGCGGTCAAGATCTGTGGAAGCTGTGTGGCTGGTGCGTCTTGGGATGCCTGATGTTGGAAATGATGGTATTGGCGGGACCGATGTTGAGGAAAAAGACTTTGGTGGCGCAATAATGAATTGGACTGGGACGATTGGACGACTGCTCGGCTACGACGACGTGTCGAAGATTGAATCGGCACGAGTCTCCTTTGGTTCGGCGTGGGCACATGCTTCGCCTGCCTTAGTGCTGTTTGGCTGTCTAGGTCTGACCGCCTTGACCGTATGGTTCTATTTGCGATGGCAGGCTCTAGCATATCGACCAACACGGTTTTTACTGGCCGCGTTGCGAGCGATCGCGATGTCGTTGTTACTGCTGATACTCGCTGATCCGACTTTAGAACTGTCGCTGGTCAGTATGCCGAAACCTGTGCTTTGGCTTCTTCTGGATGGAAGCGACAGTATGTCGATCCCGGACGAGCTCCCGGAAATCGATCGGAACACATTGGCAAAGACCGTTGATTTGAATGGTTATCAAGCTTCGCAAGCGGCAAAGAAACACTCGCAAGAAAGAAGTCCCGGTTCAAGCCAGGCTGAATCAACCGAACGGCCGACCCGTGCCGATTACGCGAGATCGTTTTTGTTGAAGACTGAGCGGAACCTTCTTGAGCGTCTGTCGACGAATTTTCGGCTTCGGTTTTTCAGCTTCGGTGATACAGAGGGAGTTCGGCTCTTAAACAACAGTGACTCGAACGATCATCTTTTGCCGGTTGAAGACTGGCACGCGACAGGGAACTTGACAGCGTTAGGTGATGCGTTTGAGGATTTGGCGCGTCAACACGCGACGGACAATCTTGCGGCAGTACTCGTCGTCAGTGACTTCGATCGAAACTCGGGAACGCCACCACTCTCTGCCGCGAAGAAGCTGGGAGTTCCTGTGTTCACCGTCGGCGTCGGATCACTGACCGCCGTCGATTTGAGCATCGATTTGCTCGCCCCACCAACGATGAAAAAGGCGGAATCTTCCACCGTCAGCGTAACGGTTCGTCAACGTGAACTTGAAAACGCATCCGTCAATGTCCGGCTTTACTCGAATGCACCTGGAAACGGCGAGACTGACATCTCGACCAGAGCATTGATCGGAGAAAAGACGATTACGATCGCCGGGGGAAGTTCGCAGATCGAGTTTCCCTACACTCCCGATGGAACCGGCCGGTTCGTATTTACAGCCGAAGTTGATTCCGTGGCGGGTGAAGTCGTCACGCAAAACAATCGGGCAGAACGTGAAGTTAATATCATCGACGATTTTCTGCGTCTGATGTTTGTGGAATACGAACCGACATGGGAATGGCGGTTCGTGAAAGAAGTCTTTTATCGGGATAAACTTGTCGGTGCGCGCGGCTTTCGCACATTTCTACGTTCTGCTGATCCTGTCGTCCGCGAAACGAACGACTTGTTTTTACCAACGCTCACGCTTCCGCGAAGTCAGTTTTTCGAAAACGATGTCATCTTTCTCGGCGATATGCCTGCCTCGGCGCTGAGCACTCGTTTTTGTGAAATGACGAAAGAATTTGTAAGCCAGTTTGGTGGGGGGCTGGTCGTCATCGCAGGACCGCGATTTGGACCAGGTCAACTGGCTGAGACACCATTAGCAGACATGTTACCGGTCGTTGTCGACCCAGATTCCAAGCGGCGCGATGGCAAGGAATTTCGGTTGACCCTGACACCCGTCGCCGGACAATTTGATTTCATGCGACTTGGACAGACGGATGCCGAAAACCTTAAAGGCTGGAACAACCTGAGCAAACTTCCGTGGTATCAGCCAGTCCGTCGTGTCGAATCAAGGGGAACTCAGGTTTTGGCCGAACATCCGACGGATACGTGCGCCGACGGTAAAACACCACAGCCGTTAATTGCCATCCGGCAATATGGTCGCGGTGAAGTCGTCTATGTGGCTTTCGACGAAATGTGGCGGTTAAGAAAACTTTATGGTGAAAGTTTTTACCGCCAGTTCTGGGGACAATTGATTCACCGATTGGGATTAAGTCACGCACTTGGCAGTCACAAACGGTTCGTCGTGAGAACCGACAAGACGCAATATCGATCGGATGATCAAGTACAGGTAACCGTTGAGGCCTACGACAAAGAATTCCACCCATTGGATGCCAAAGAGATTCCCGACCGTCGACTGACTGCTGAACTTATTCGTCCTGATCGTGACTCAGACGGAAATCGTGCGCAGATTTTTGGTATCCCCCAACTTAAGCATGGGATTTTCGAAACACGGGTCCCTGTCTTTAGCGGGGGCGAATATTTGTTGCGAGTCACTGATCCGATCGCGAACGAGGTCGTTGAGATGAACTTCAATGTCGCGAATGTTTCGATTGAGCGACGCAATCCGATTAGAAATGTTTTGTTGCAAAAAAACATTGCGGCGGAAACAGGAGGTAAATCCTATGATTTGCTGGATGTCGATCAGTTTCCAGATGATTTTCGACCGGTACGTCAGAAAGAAACGAGTTTAGAACTCATTCCTCTGTGGAGTACCTGGCTGACGTTCGGGTTGATGATGACTCTTTTGATCGTGGAATGGTTTGTTAGAAAACGGGTGAATTTGGCTTAATGATGCAAACCAAACTTGGGGTACTACGCAACGAACTGAGCCGCCTTCAGCGGACTCGGGTGTTCGTGCGCTGGGCGAGTGCTCTCTGTTCGCTGGGAGCAATTCTGGTCTGGTTACTGGTCGCAGCATTCCTAGCGGACTGGTCCTTCAATCTGCCGATCCGTCTTCGTACGGCCCTTTTAGTGGCCTGGATTCTCGGAGGGCTTTGGACTCTCAAGAAGTTTATCTGGCCGGTCATCTGCGTGAGAGAAACCGTAGAAGATGTCGCACTGATCGTCGAGCGGCAGAATCAAATCGACAGCGATCTTGTCGCGGCATTGCAGTTCGAGCAACCTGAGGCAAAGAAATGGGGCTCATCAAGACTTGCCGATGCTGTTGTGGATTATGTCGCCGAATACAGTCCCTCCCTGAATGTTTTTGAAGGGTTTTCGTATCAGCCGCTGCCTCAACGAGTGATCGGACTCGGCGCGACACTCTTACTGGTCGCCGTATCGGCATTCGCGTTTCCCGGTCACGCGTCAGCCTTCTGGAACCGCTTTTTGTTGGGTTCGGCACACTATCCGACGAAAACACAGATTCAATCGATTCGGATCAACGGCAATGAAATTCCCGTTTTTGAATCACGCGAGAGATCGCTGGTTCGCATCCCTTATGGCCAGCCAATCACAGTTGAAGTCAACTGTGGTGGCGACGTTCCGTTGTCCGGGCATGCCAGTTTATCCAGTTTGCATAGTGATTCAGTCAACCGAATAGAATTAGGAACGGTAACCGGTAAATCGAAGACGTTTGCGGGGGAGATGTCACATATCGCAGATTCATTCCGCATCCGATTTCATCTTGGCGATGCGATATCAGATGCTGCCGAGGTGATCATCGTTCCGTTGCCTCTTGTCGATATGACATGGAACATCACACCTCCGGACTACGCCAAGGGATCGATAAAGCCTGGTGACGACGAAGGGGGTTCGCGACAATTTTCGGTGCTGGAAGGTTCAGCAGCGAAGTTAAATCTGGTTTGTTCAAACAAGCCACTGAATTCAGCGCGTTTAACAACACGGGAAGTGACGTATGATCTGATCTCATCGCCCGACAACCAACACGGAATAACGACGTGGTCATTACCGCCGAATTCTCCTTTTGGAATGATCACCGAAGCTCTCAAGTACGAGATTCAAGTTACTGATCGCGATGGCCTTGCATTAGAGACGCCAATCGCCGGACAGATTCGCCTGAAAACCGATCGACCGCCTCGGATCGTTTCCTCCGCAGTCACACGACAGGTTCTTCCTACGGCGCAGCCAAAACTCGATTATGCCGCAGGAGACGACTACGGTGTCGCGAAAATTGTGGCGATCATCAATATTTCTCGCGAGGATGGTCGGACGTCTCGGCATGAAGTGGTCGCGAAGGTTGTCGACAAAAAGGACCAGCCGCTGACGATTGTTCGAGGTCAAGTAACGATCCCATTATCGACGTACGAATTGGTTAAAGGGGACGAAGTAAAAGTCGTCCTGGAAGTTACCGACTGGCGAGGCACCATGCCGGGCCAACAAGGTTCAAGCGAACCGATTGGGTTCAACTTGACTGACTTGAACGGCATCCTCGTACAAACCGGTGAAGAAGATAAGAAATCGGCAAAGCAACTTGATGAAATCTTAAGGCGCGAACTGGGGATCGGCGGAGACAAGAAGTGAAGAAGAAAGAAAGCGTAAAATGAAACTTATGCGACAATATCAGTCCCGCAGGTCCTATCCGCCCCATAAGCCCCACGCATAAGAACCAATGTTTTTCACCTGACACTGAACCCAAAACACGATCATTAACATCCGCAGCGTTTTGAAGGAGTTCGAACATGTCAACGATCCAATGGCCGCAAATTGTGATGTGCGCGTTGTTCGTGTTTATCAGTACCGGCACTTTTCTGGTTGCTCAGGTACTTGAGCCTGAAGCATTGCAACGAAAACAGGAAGACCAGCAGCGAGCTCGTACGTTGACGCGAGACTTACTCGGGGGAGTACTCGACGTACAGTTGCGTCAGCTCGAAGAAAACGGGCTGACGGATCAAGAGATTTATCGCGACATCAAGCTGATGCGAACGAATCTGAATCATCTCGTCGAAACCGAAATGTCAAAGGTCGTTGACCTGTTGGCCGAAGCACAGCGCTTGCCGGCCGAAAAACGCGAAGCGACTTTTATCGAGGCACGGCAACAAATTCGAACAGTTGTTCGGCAACTGTCAATCCAGCGTCAGAATTTATTGAAACGGCTGAAAATCGCGGAACTGGCAGAACAGGTTCGGCGGTTGATCCGGCAGCAGACCGTTGTGCAAACGGCAACTAAGGGATTGCCGACTGAAACGCAAACACGTCAAGAAGCCCTGACGCTGAAAACGATTGAAGATCAGCGCGATGTCAAAGAGCTGTTTCTGCACCTGGTCGACACAATGGTCGACATGAAGTCTTGGAGCGGCCTGTTGGCAATGGCGGCGGCGGATGGGTTACGGATACTGAAAGCTGCCGAAGTCGGTAAGCATTTCGACGGAGCAGGACGGCAGTTGCAGTCGGTGAAATACACGGCGGCTTACGACGAACAGGAACTGGTCATCAAGGGACTCAGAGAGCTGTTAAAAGTAATCGAGCGCACTCAGGGGACGCTCAATTCCGAGCATATGGCCTCGATTGATCGAATTCGTGCATTGACCGACAGGCAGAAACAACTTCGAGAAGAAACGAAATCTCTCACAGATAATCAACGCCCTTCGGCTGAAATGGTCGAGCGACAATCAGCGCTTCAACAAGAAATTGCCAAGCTCAGTGAAGGAATCCGTGACAACACCAAGGCCGACTCGCATATCCAACAGGCAGAGGCAGCATCACTCGATGCAGCAACAAATCTACTCGATAGCAAACTTGAACAGGCTATCTCCGACCAGGGACGCGTGTTGGGGAATCTCGCAGCATTGGAACTCGCATTGAAGGATCACGCGAAACAGGAGTCTCGCGACAAATCAGCAAATGACCTGGCCAGCGCCGTCAAAGCACTTCAGGTCGCCAGATCGATGTTAGCCGAGGCCCAGGGCAAACAAGATTTTGCGGAGTCGAAGGCGGAGACGAACGCACAATCGGCAGCACCCGAAACAAAACAAGTCGCGGAGATTGCTCAACGTGCGAAAGACATGCTTGAATTGCCAGCCGCTGTCGAAAGCGCCTTGAGTGATACGACGCACGCCGCCAACGAAGCAACAAAGATTCTGGAATCGGCGGCAGCCGAAAAAGCGACGTTTGTCGAACAAAAGGTCCTCAAAAAAGAGGCGGATTCCCTCGATCGTGCGATGGCAACCGTTGATGCGGCGTTGGCAGACGCTCAACGTCAGGAATCCGCAGTGAAGATCGGAGAACTCGCCCGAGCGGCCGAGGTACTCGAACGTGCTGCCGCAGAAGAACGGACAATCGCGAAAGAGGCTGCGTCGCTCACACGCTCCGACCCGGCTGCTGATGCGGAAACATCAGAGAAAGCGAAAG
>JBAXBD010000321.1:0-7060 GCA_037142165.1 Schlesneria sp.
GATCGTGTTCTGTTGGGACGAGTTCGCCTTTGAACGCCTTTGCCAAGATTGACTGAGTTAGTCGATCGATGTTCGATTTTGCGAGCGTCAGTCGCAACTCAATTTGATCGGCAAATGTAAAAAGCTTGTCAACCCGTCGAATGATCTCGTCCTGTTCGGATCGAGGGGGGAGCGGGACAGGCATTCTTCGAAAGTCACCAACGTTGACGCCTGGAAGCGCGACACCTTTGGTTTCTTGTCGCATCCAGTCTTGACCATGTTTTGAATCAATTACGAACCTTACAAACGTCGAAGAGACATTCGAAGTTATGGGAAATCGTAAAACGTGTTGTGTAATATTGCCACCTGCCAAAGATGGTGGAACGAACGCAGTCTTTCCAAGGGTTGCCCCATCCTTCGCAATGAGAAGATCCCCCACTTCAAGAGATGTCTTCGAGAATTTGTCGGCTCGTTCGCGTGAGCAGTGACCCACGGCATCAATCGCTATTTTTCCGGCCTTCATATCCTGGACGCGAACAGTAGGAACTCCACGAGTTACCCAAACTGGTTTTAGCACGCCGTATGTGATTGTGTTCGTTGGGCGACAAAGATCCTGAGCTTTGACCCACTCCCATGAGTCGGGAACATCCAATGGCGGTTCCATCCACTCGTTCGCATCAAGTAACTTCCCAAGTTGCGCCTGGATTCGGTCTCGAAGAATAATGGCTGGCTCAACGTCGGTATTTACTACGCGCCAATCCGCAGTGAGTTTGCCAGAACAAGCGGCGGCAAGGACGGATTGGCGGAAGCGTTTAAGCAGAATCGGAATTCGCGAAAGACGTTTTTGGCTCGACGACACTTTTGCCAAAAGCAATTCAAGTTTTTCAACGATTCGGCTTTGCTCGGCTAACGGCGCAAGACGAACAGGTATTGAGTTCATCGCGGCCTGCGTCAGCTTGAGGCGGGTTGTGCCGTTTACGAATCCGTTGAAGTTGAACCAGTCCAAGAAATGTTTGAGGTACAAATTCGATGTTGCGGAAACATTTGCACGAATAACGTGAGCATGGTTGTTAACCCAGCACTTATTTCGAACGATATAAGCGATCGGCTTGGACTTGTCAAAAAACGGCGCGCCATCTTCTCCGATGAGAAGGATTTCTTCGTCGAACAAGAAGTCATCAATCCATCCGACTTGTCCTGTCGCGCCGAAGTATGGCACAGTTCCAATTCGTTTTGCGCGTTCCTCCGAATTGACGGGGATGCGACGGCTATCGAGCACTTCTACCAACTCTCGAAGTGAAAAAGTCATCCACCCTTCCGGCAACTCATCCTTGTTTCGCACTTGATTCGCATGCGACTCATCCTCTTGATCGTCTCTTTCTCTGACACTCATACCTCAACACCCTCTTCCTGCTCGATGAGGGCGACAATGTCTCTCAAGTCTCCTACGATTGCTTCGAGTTCGGTAATTGCATCAGTGGCAAGGTCTTGCGGGTCGGGCAGATCTTCACTTGATTCGAGCGATTCGTCTTTGAGCCATGTGATATCAAGCTTGTACGAACGTTCGGCAATCTCGGTCGCGTGGAATCGACGGAAACGACCGGTTTCGCCTTGGTCCTTCCGTTTCGGCTTAGGGTGGCCGTTCGGATCAGAACCGTAACACTTCTCAAATTCTTCAAAGTGTTTTTCGCTCAGTGGCCGATCTTTTTTCGTGATTCCGGGAACATTGCTTCGCGCGTCGAATATCCAGACTTCCTCAGTCGGCATACCCTTCTGGAAGAAGATGACGTTCGCTTTGACGCCTTGGCTGTACGGTGTAAACGTGCCTCGTGGAAGCCTTAAGACTGTGTGTAGATTGCAGTCCTGCATCAAGATCTCGAAAACTTCGCCCGCCTTTCCCTCGAACAGACAGTTGTCTGGCAACACGATTGCGGCTCGCCCTCCCGGTTTGAGGACATTGACGACATGTTGAATGAAGTTGAGTTGTTTGTTGCTCGTCTCAATCGTGAAATCGTCGCGAGTCGGTGCTTGATTCGCTCCCTTCGTTCCGAACGGCGGGTTGGTCAGAATCACGTCAAACCGCTCGCCCGTTGGCGGATCATAGATTGTGTCGCCAAGCGTGATTTGCGGTAAAACCCCGTGAAGATACAGATTCATCAATGCCATTCGTCGCGGTCTGGCAACCAGTTCCTGAGCGAAGTACGTCTTTTCCTTAACGCGTTTCGCATCGGCTCGATCCATCGCTCCCGCTCCCGCTCCCCCTTTGTCTATCGGTGCTACGAGCCATTCGTGAGCAGCGACCAGGAACCCGCCAGTTCCGCAAGCGGGATCACAGATCGTAAATTCCTTGTTCGCTCGTGGATCGGGTTTCATCACACGGACAATCGATTGAATCAGGACACGCGGCGTAAAGTACTGTCCCGCTCCCTTCTTTCCCTCATTAGCGGCTTGTTCGAGCAACCCTTCGTATGCTGCGGCCTTCACATCGACGCCAAGCGTAGTCCATTCGATTTCATCAATCAGGTTGATCAGTTTTTTGAGACTGACGGGATTGTTAAACCGAGACTGAGACTCGGCAAAAATGTCGCCAAGCATTCCAGGTTGTTTCGCCAGTTTGCGAAGCAGATCGACATAAAAATCGGTCAGGTCAGAACCAGCCTTCTCGCATAACGTAGGCCAGTCGCAACCCTTGGGTATGTCGATTCCCTTCTCGTCTGCCATCTTGAGAAACAACAGATAGGTGATTTGCTCAATGTAATCACCGTAATCGATGCCATCATGGCGCAATGTGTGGCAGAAACCCCAAAGCTTCGAAACAACGTCAGACATTCAAGCAATCCCAATCGTTCATGTACTTAGCACGCGCCTCGTACCATTTTTTGACGACCCCATTCGAAACACTCTGTTAAATGCGACTTCACACAACTTTGAAACACCCATTAAGTGTTACACCAAGTCATTTGAAGCCTGTTTATAACACTCCGCATGTCTTACAACCTTTTAAAAGTTCCTCCAACGCTCGACCATTATCCAACAGTTTCTTTTTTTCATCGTCACTTAACGAGATAAGATCCCCTATTGACACTTGGCAGTTGGTCGATGCCGAAAATTTGGAACGAATTCGCCCCCACGCTTCCGTGTGTTGTTCGCACAACACCAACGTGCCCGGCATGAAAAGTATCCATTGACGGATCAGAAATTTGCACATGAAATAAAATACGCAACCGACCACAATCGCCATCACTATATAAATGACTTGAAACGCGGCATAATGTAATGACGTGAAAATACCCATAAATACCGTGTTTCGGGGGCTATTGTCTACAAACACACCTGCTAAGACTGCGCCGAAAGCAGCACCGAGTCCCAACAGAACTTTAGCAACTCTATCGGCCGTCTTTTCATCACGAATCAGTACGGTAATCATGTCTTTTAAGTACGCAAGCACCATAACAAACGTGACGACGACAAATATTGTAGTGAATATCCACAAAGGAACATCCTGAAGACTCGGCGTCCTGAGGAAGAACGTTTCGGACCAGTCAACATACTTCTTCATGATTGCCCAAGGAACACAAAGTGTCGCAAATGGGATGAATGTAAGAATACACGTGCGCTTAAAACACGAATACTCCAATTTGTCACCGGGTATCTCTAAGGAAAAGATTGCGAGTTTCACTGCCCGTGATACCAGAAAAGCTACGCATGTGAGTAATAAGAATGTTTCCATTTCAGTTATAATCGCCATACCGTTATTATTAGAGCGTCGCCGGTGTTTGGCTATCTCGGCCCTGTATGCCGCCTTTGACTCGACGTAGATTTTATCTAGCGGCTCCTGTGGTATAAGTGGATCAGTTCCTGAGTATACCGGCAGATTCCACGGCCCGTTTTGCTTTAAAGCATCAAAGTCGAAGGCTGGGTTCGCAGCCAAGATGGTGGCGTAAGCGACCCAAGTCTTGTGTCTGGCTTCCAGTGCTGGAACCGGATCAAGAAACATGTATGGCGGCGAGTCGCCATACCGATACTCATAAACCGACCACGCGGCGCCACAGCAAACGAAGAATAAAGGAATCAAGATTCTCCAAATCCTATACCAGGCGTTACCGGTTTCGTAAGGCGTTGCGTTTCCTTCAACGCATCGACTGCTCATATACACGTCGCACAACAATGAAAAATCCCGTGTTGAATAGAAAAGCGCCATTCCGGCGGGAAATATAGCGAGGTGGTAAATAATATACGTCAACTGTTGGAGCATTATTTCAAAAGAAGTTTGCGACCAACCGAGGTAGGTGATAAAAGCGACTGGCCAACAGAAGCAGGGAATAAAAAAAACCCACCATGCGTCATCGTACGCACGACGTTGACGCGGCAGATTTACGTGCGTTTGAAAGAAATCGCAACATTTACAGGGGCTCGGCAGATCGTTGTCGTAAACTGGAGTCGACATAAAATGGTCCCTTTTTATGGTACAAGTTATAGGCTCGGTTCGTCGCTCAAATTGTACCATTCGAAAGTTAGGTTAGATTGCGATTGCGCAATTGATTTCGCGTAACAATCCTTCAAGGATTCCGATGAAAATCTCGTTCGCTTTTCTCCATCCTCCAGCGCCCTCAAGCAATGGCATAATGTCGAAGTCGTCTCGATCGATCGACAGGTTCTCGACGAGCGATTTGCGAATCCTGTCGAGCCATTGTTTTTGCTCGTCCGTGAATGTCCTTCCAACCGAGACCGCAGCGATTGCTTTTGTCGCTCGCTCTTCGGCAGTGAGAAGCGGGTTTTGTTCTTCCGCTGCGTGTTTGACCATCGAAATGATGTCAGCCAATGACTTGTGATGTCGCATTTCATGGGCTTTTTGCAGAACGTCGATCGTGAACCGTTCCGGCGCGGCGGTCAGCTTTTGTTTCAACTCATTGAGCGCGGTCGTACTCCAATCTGCTGGACGTTCAAGCAGGATTCTCACTGCCTCGATCTGATCGGCATTTTCGCGAATGAACCGGGCGAACATTTCCAGATAGTCTTCTGGTTTGTGTTCCTGCCCGAGACCGTCACGAATGAGGTACTCAGACGAAACTTGATCCTCGTTTTCGAGTGCTCGAAGAAACGTCTTGGGACGGCGCGGGTAGTTTTCGAGCGTACTTTGAAAACCTGTGTTTCGAAGCAGTTGCATCGCACCGACAAAATCGTTTTTGAGGCTGGCTGAAAGCTGGCTGGCAAACTTGCTGATATCACCGTTGGGGATGCCATGCGCTGCAAATATGTCACGCGCTTCGGGTGCCATTTCCTTATCGATGCGTTGCAGTCGTTTGACCAGACATTTGATGTTGTAGTCTCGGTCCTTGTTGTCCCAGATCGCGCCGATCACTTCGGCAATTGTGCGGGTTGGTTTGTCGGGTGGTCCCGATGTCATTTCCGTCGCGTTCTTGAATGAAGCGACCAGCGTTCCATCGAAACAGTCGAAAACCGTAAAGTGAGATTTGTCAGTGTGTTTTTCGCCCTTTCGCGTTCCACGTCCAAGCATCTGTACAAACAGGATTCGAGACTTGACTGAACGTAGAAAGACGATGAATTCCAGGTCTGGAATATCAACACCCGTTGAAAGCAAATCAACAGTGATGGCGATACCAGGAGCGGGCCTGTTGCGGAATTCGCGGATCTTCTGGAGCGGTCGATCAACTCGGCCAGTGATCTTACTGACAAAGCTTTCGCCTCGACCGAAGATTTCGACAGCAAGTTCTGTCAATTCATCCGCGTGCGAAGTGTGCGGCAAATCGTTCGCCGCAAAGATTAAGGTCTTCGGGAATCGCCCGTACCGTTGTTCGTGCTCTTCCGCGTATGCCTTCAATTCCAAAAGAATTTTCCGATTTGAGTCGGGTGACGTCACTTTGCGTTCTACGTCGGTCGAATCGAAATCTCGTTCATCTTCGAGCGAATCAAGTTGCATCGCCCCAGAAACCGGATCAACAGTCTCAACGGTTTCGCCTTCTTTCAGGAATACTCCGTTGATGCGAACGTCGGATTTGATTTTAACCAGATCCCAGTCGACCAGATGGCCCTCTCGAACAGCTTGTTCGTAAGTGTAACGGTACACGACTTCGCGAAAATACGCTTTCGTGTGTGCTGCGGGTGTCGCTGTGAGACCGATCTTCACTGCGTCGAAATGGTCGAGTACTGATCGCCAAATCGAGATTTCGCCAGTCGTGTAACCCCGATGACATTCATCGGCAACGATGATATCGAACGCGTGAATCGGGATCGGCAGTTCTTCAGCATCCTCGTCCGTGTCATCGCCTTCGTTCGTGAAGACCGCAGTTCGTCCGAGTACGTTGATTGCCATGCGTTGGATCGTGCAGACGTACACAAAAACATGTTTCGATTTGGGTTCGAGAAGGTAATCACGCGGCAAGATCTTCGAGTCGAACGCCTCGTCTTCGCCAAAGTCTTCTTTCTGGAATTTGTTGCTGTAAACCTCGTAAAGCTTGTCGAATTTTTTGTTTGGTTCGGGTTCGAATACCGAAAAGGCTCGAACAGCTTGAGCGGCCAAGGCTCGCCGATCGACCAAAAACAGAATTCGCTTGGCGGCTTGCGATTTCAATAAGCGGTAACACTGGTTGACGGTCATGAATGTCTTGCCGGTTCCAGTTGCCATTGCGACGAGCATTTGTCGTTTTTGATCGGCAATCGCCTTCTCGGTCGCGACGTTGGCTTCCTTCTGGTACGGACGCAATTTGCTGTGGCTGGGCGGATTCGCGATGAGCCACTCGCCCGCTTTCGCCAAGTCTCGACCCAGCATTTCACTCAATGCGTCGGGAGTGTGAAACTTTGCAATCCGACGCGAAACGGAAAGCGGGTGTCGAGTGTCGTGAAACCAAATCACTTCGCCGTTCGTCGAGTAAATGAACGGAACGTGGAAACCGTCGAAGTTCAGCGGATTGGTCGTCAGTCCCTTGGAATATCGTTCGGCCTGCGTCAATACGCCACGCGGTCCAACCGTCAATTTCTTTGCTTCAAGCACGCCCAGAATCACGCCATCGACGCATAACGCGTAGTCAGCGGGTCCGTTGTCCGTCGGAAACTCTTCAAT
>JBAXBD010000322.1:0-7046 GCA_037142165.1 Schlesneria sp.
AACCTGCTCGGGCAGCCGTGGCGGCGTAGTAACCCGCTGCGCCGATATGCCCGGTGTTTCTCAGGCCGACATACGCAATTCCGACATTGCGAGCTTTGGCCATTGCCGTTCGCATGGCAAAATCGCTGCCAACCAGGCCGAGAGCCGATTCGCCATCAATGATGGCCCAGCCTGCCCCTTCCCGCTCAATTCGTGGCGTGGCAGTCGCCCGATACCCGCCCCCCTTGAGCTTATTCAGGTATCCTGCGAGCGCCTTCGTGCCGTGCGTGAAGACACCCATCGCGTCAGTCGTCACCAGGATTGTAGCGGCCGTTTCGGCGTCGGTGCGCGATAGTCCAACGCGAGTGAACGCCTCAACGCAGAAGTTTGTCAGAGATTCTATGGAAATCGATTTCGTCATATTGTCATTGGTCATGCAGGTGACTTCTTTCGGTAAAACTCGACAGTCCGACGGACTCCGTCTTCCAGAGTCACGGGTTGCCAATCAGGGAAGAGCGACGAGATAAAATACGGTTTCGGAGGGATATTCGAAGGGATTTCGGGTCCGTTCACGGCGATTCGTGTGCCAGATCCGGGGACGACTCGCTCGATGATCTGAACAAATTCTTCCGTCGTGGCGAGTTGGCTCGGAAGATCGACGACCGTCGATCCTGGTGGCGTCTCAAGAGCCGATCGGACGAATGCCAACGCGACATCTTCGACGTAGTCGTAGCCGACACGACCTCGGTAATTGATCGAATACGGTTCGCCGACGGCAGCCGCTCGTGCTGCTTGTGACGGGCCGGCGGTCAAACCGACCGTTCGTTCTGGTCCATAGGCGACATGGGGCCGAATTCCGACAGATGCAATCTGAAAATGTCGCCAATATTGTTCCGCGATCAAGTCGAAAGCCATCTTGAATGCACCGTAAAACGAAGGTGGCCGGTTGTCAGCCCCCTTCAATCCCAGCGAATTGTCATCAGCTTCCGGACCATAAACCGCGTACGAACTGGCATACGAAATCCCCTTGATTTGTCCCGCGTTGATCCGCGCCAGTTCGAAAACGCCAACGCTTCCCATGATGTTGACTTCACAGCCGACAAACGGGTCTTGTTGGCAATCAGGAGTCAACAACGCGGCAAGATGGATGATATGCGAGACATGATATTCGGTCACGACGCGAGAAAGTGAAGCTCGGTCAAGGAGACTTCCCTCAACAACGTGAACTTTGGACGCATCGTCTCCGAGGATACTTTTCCAGCGCGCAGCGTTCAATTGTTTGTCATATGAGATTGGGGACAATCCGCGAGATAACAGTTCTCGAAGGACCCAAGTCCCGATAAATCCGCCGCCACCAGTCACCAGCACCGTATTTGTCATCTTGTCGATTACCTCGTTCTCTCAATGATGGGGTTATCTGTTACTTTCCAACCCCATTGACGACGCTTGGCAATCGCTCGCCACGCAGAGCCATCACTGCAAGATTGGCCGCAGTTTCTCGCAGTTTTCGCACTGCAGGAACGCTGCACGAAGCGATGTGTGCTGAAGCGATCACCTGGCTCATTTTCAAGATCGGATGATCGGCAGGGATCGGTTCCGGAGCAAAAACGTCAAGCGCCGCAGCCGCGACATGACCACTTTGAAGTGCTTCAGTCAATGCGGCCGAGTCAATCAGGTCTCCGCGAGACAGATTCACCATGATCACTCCTTTCTTCGCGGATGCGAGCGATTCGCGATTGATCATTCCCCTGGTCTGTGCCATGGATGGACAGTGCAGGGTGATCACGTCAGAAGTCGAAAGAAGTCCCGTCAAAGTCACAGGAACAGACCCGGATCGCTCGATTTCTGCGGCGGCAACAACGGGGTCATGCACAAGGACTTTACATTTGAAGGCGCGCAATCGAGCGGCAACTTCGCGGCCGATCCGGCCGAAGCCGACGACTCCGACTGTCAGATCTCGCATGGCCTTCATTTGATCGAGTGATGTTGCCAGGCCCCATTTACCCTCGCGAAGGAGCACACAGTTGGAGACGACCTGTCTCGTTGTGGCCAGGATGAACGCGAGGGTATGGTCGGCCACTTCATCCACACAGTAGTCGGGAACATTGCAGACAGGAATTCCGCGAGTTTTCGCAGCTTCGAGATCGACGTTGTCGACGCCAATGCCGTACCGAACGATGACCTTGGCGTGTTGCATACTGGCAACCACTTCGGCGTTGACCGGTGCGAACTGGGTGATCACGGCGTCAGCGTCCGCGACCAATTGAGTCAATTCCGCCGCAGACCGTTTTTCTTTCCATGCCACCAGATCGTAACCCAACGGCTTAAGAATCCCCTCTTCGACGTCAAGGTTGGGAAACGAATAGTCTGTGATCACGATTTTCATAATGAGCGGGCTTTCTTGCGGTCTTGCTGAAGTTCTGAATGGTATCGACCAGAAGTGGAAAGACTTGGCGGTGCGTATTATGCCGCCAGTTCAACCGGGTTTCACTGCCGCACGGGAAAATCTTGCGGGAAAGATATTCCTCAAACTGAAACGAATGGAGCAGCATCGAGCGATTGGCCATTCATCTCGCCGTTCGCCATAATCGAGGAATCTTTGTCCGTCTTTCACTCTGAGGTTCGACATGTTGGCCTATCTTCAATTGCTTCGGCTTCCGACAGTGTTTACGGCGATGGCCGACATCGTGTTAGGGTTTGTGCTGACACATCAATTCATCTACGGACCATTGAATCATTTTGGGAAAGAGTTTGTTGAGCAAGAGATCGGCTGGAATGAACCAGGTCAATTCTTTGGGCTGCTTGCCGCATCGTGTTGCCTTTATCTATCAGGAATGGTGTTCAACGATGTATTCGACGTAAAGCAAGATGCGGCAGAACGTCCGGGTCGCCCGATACCTTCGGGACGTATTTCGCTGAAAGCAGCGACGATCTTTGGCGCGACGTTAATGGCTGTGGGTGTTGCGGCTGCCGCGACGGTGAGTCAGGTTTCCCTGCAAGTCTCTTTGCTGCTCGTCGCTTCGATTCTGGGCTACGACAGTATCCTGAAACGAACACCAATTGGTCCGGTCGCCATGGGAAACTGTCGGTTTCTGAACGTCCTGCTGGGAGGGAGTACACAATGTGAATGGCTGCCAGGATTATTCAGCCAGCCTCTGCTTGCTGCTGCAATCGGTCTCGGGCTTTATATCACGGGAGTGACTGTATTTGCTCGCACTGAGGCGCGAGTCAGTAATCGCTGGCAGTTGGGATTGGCGCAGTTGATCATGAACATCGGTTTCGCGGTATTGGTGTGGTTGATGGTCACCTGGCCGAATCGTTCGCCGGTTGACGTCACATTGGCGATGCTCGGGGTCGTTGCGTTCACCGTGAATCGTCGAGCTATTGAGGCCCTGAAGCATCCCTCACCGAAAACCGTTCAGGGAAGTATCAAAGTCATGCTGTTGTCGATCGTGATTATTGATGCAACGTTGATCTACTGGTTCCTGAATACACCAGACAGTGTTGGATATGGCAGGGCACACGCCCTGGCAACTGCGGCGTTGGTCATCCCGGCATTGCTCTTAAGTCGTGCTATCCCCATGACGTGATCTCGCAAACAACAGTTCAAGCCCCATAGAATATGTTCGAATCGAGAACAGGTTCTGCTTGTTCCACAAGATCAGTCCACCGGAATTCGCGTCGAACTGACAACCGAGTCGTTGAACGCTATCATCCAGCCCGGCTGATTTTGTCTTTTTGCCCCTTCGTTGCGAAAGTTTTTTACGAGCATGGCGAACGTCACCTACAAGTCCGCGGGTGTTGATCTTGAGCTTTACGATGAAGCCATGCGGCGATTGCCCAGCATGATGCAGCGGACGTTCACGCCGCGAGTGATTCCGGTCGCCGAAGCATTCGCCGGTTTAATGCGGTTGAACCATTCCAGTCGACCTGGAGCGGCGTCCTACCAGGATCCAGTTCTGGTTTCAGGAACAGACGGCGTCGGAACCAAGCTGAAAGTGGCTCAGTTGGTTGGCAAGTTCGATACCGTCGGGATCGATCTGGTCGCGATGTCGGTCAACGATGTCTTGTGTCTGGGTGCAGAACCACTGCTGTTTCTCGACTACCTGGCACTTGGCAAGGATAATCCTGATTTGATCGGTGCATTAGTCAAAGGAGTCAGCGATGGCTGTGTTGAATGCGGTGCGGCATTATTAGGTGGTGAAACAGCCATTATGCCGGACATCTATCATGATGGCGACTTTGACATGGCGGGGTTTTGTGTCGGGGTGGCCGAGCGAACTCGACTGATCGATGGGAAAGCGATTCGCCCCGGTGACGTTGTGATCGGGCTTCCTTCAAGTGGGTTTCATTCAAACGGATATAGCCTGATCCGCAAAGTTGTTTTCGGGATGGCAGGGTTGTCGATCGATCACAAAATTCCTGAGCTCGGAAGAACCGTTGGCGAGGTTCTGCTCGAACCGACGCGACTTTACCCCCGTTTGATCCTGAGCATCTTGAAGTCATACCGGGTGAAAGTCGCCATTTCCGGGTTGGCTCACATTACCGGCGGAGGTTTGAAGGACAATATCGAGCGATTGCTGCCAGAAGGTTGTCGACTGCAGCTCGATCGGAAGGGGGTACCGGTTCCGCCGTTGTTTACTTGGCTGCAGGGACTTGGGAATATCGAACGTGACGAAATGTATCACGTTTTCAATATGGGGATCGGCTTCACACTCATCGTAAGGCCTCAATTCGTCGACAGCATTCGTCGTCAATTGACGCGAGCCGGAAGCGAGAATTGGATTGTTGGAACGGTGGCGTCGGGTCCACGTGGCGTGGATTACATTTCGTAGTGCTGAGCAAAAACTTTGGGTACCACTGCATGACCGTCTTCGGTCACGCCGGGCTCTTCGATCGCAACAGAATAGTGCAGCCACTGAATCTCCGAAGACTCCGATAGAGTGGCACCTCAACCGCTGACCCAAGTGAGAGCATTTGTTGATGGCAGCCGCTCGTCAGTATCGCCGTGTGTTTGCGACATTCTTTCGCAATTCGCTCATGCGCGAACTCACGTTTCGCAGCAATTTTGTGATCACGCTGATCACTCGCGGCTTCTGGTTTGCCATACAAGTCGTGATGTTCGATTTGATCTTTCGAAACGTGAGTCAAATCAATGACTGGAGCCGGGAACAGTATTTTGGCTTCATGGCCACGGGGATGCTGGTCAATGCGATCGTTGAGGCGTTTTTTATGCCCAACTGTGCTCGTTTCAGCGAGTTAATCCGAACGGGAGATCTCGACTTTGTCTTGTTGAAACCAATCGACACTCAATTTCTTGTGTCGCTGGAAAAGATGGAATTGGCAATGGTTTCGCAGATGGCATTCTCGCTCGGATTACTTTTCTATTCCCTCAGAGGTGCAAATCATCAAGTCACGATCACGGCAGTGATGATGTATCTACTCTTGATCGTCGCTGCGGTGACGTTTTTCTACAGCCTCATGATCGGGCTGGCGGCGACAAGTATCTTCTTCGGACGGAATCAGGGTCTGCTCGACTTTTGGTTCTACGTCACGATCTTCGCTCGTTATCCGAGCGACATTTACAGCGGTTCGCCCTCTGCGGAGGTCTTTCGTTTTCTGTTTTCCTACGTATTACCAATACTGCTGGTGATCACGGTACCTGCCCGCGTGATATTGGGGAAAGTGCTTGCGCCAAGCTGGTTAGGACTTTATACACTTGCCGCAGCAGCCATCTCTTTCGTGGTTGCAAGAGCCGTATTCCACTGGTCGCTGAAGCATTACCGAAGTGCGAGCAGCTGAAAGAGTCCTATTTTTTCTTCTTCTTCGATTTTGGCTTAACCTCTTCCTCTTCTTCATCATCGAGGTCAAAGTCTTCAAACGCATCGTCGCTATCCTGGGCGATGATTTCTTCGCTTGAGTCTGCGAGATCAAAGTCCGAAGTCGCTTCGACCGCTTCATCATCGTCTACCGCCTCGATCGTCTCACTCGGATCATCAGAAACTTCAACGTCGTCATCGACGGATTCGATGTCGTCACCGGTTGATTTCTTCGCGTCAGCCTTTGACGCGGCGGGTTTGCGGCTGCCACCAAACATGACTCCGAAGGGAATTAACACCGCCGTCGCGGCAGCGAGCAGAGTCAATCCCATCACAACGTAAGCGATCGTCGAAAGGCTTTCGGAGTACGAAAGCATCGCCATGACCAACACATAAATAAGATACGCGGCGGGAATCGCAGCGACCAATGACGTCAACATTCGTTGTAATTTTGTCACGGCAGGGATTCCAAAGGATTGCGACGGACTTCTGAGGAGGAATTCATGGTATCGTAATGACGTCTACCAATCGGTCACAAGATCGGCTTATGGAAATCCGCAACCCCACTCGAATTCCCTTTCCGCGAATTCTCGCTGTCAAGGTTCGCCAATTGTGACGATTTTATCGATTAGGATGGCCTCATGTGGATTCCGACGGAAGTTTCCACTTGGCGATGGACACTTTGAAGTTGTTGAGAATCATGTTCGAATTCGAAATAATAACCCGCGACGGCGCGATTAAGCGGCATTTCGTTCGACTTCAATCGAACCAGATTTATTATCAAGTGCGATCGAAGCAGGGGGTGGTTGCTGATCAAATCCGGTTTTGTGCGACTTCATCGACACTGCGGGGCTTTCGATCAACCACCAGGACAGGGCAGCGCAAACAACCGTCACGAGGGTAACCAGACCCAAATACCAGGAGTCGTGCTTCCAGCCAAGTTGTACCAGGACGTTGATTGCCAGGCCGTGGTAGAGGTAAACGCCGTACGAAATATCATTGCCTCGCAACAGGAACTCACTGAGTGATCGCCATGAAAAAGCAAACGACAGGATAGTCATTGCCAGTAATAACCGCGCCAACAACACCGACGTCGGCGACGATGACAGCGTTGCTGGTCCCCAGGGGTTGAGGAGTACCATGCACGCAGAAAATCCAGCAAACCAAAATGCGACACGATTTTCCAGAAACGGCCGAAGTCGTTCGAAATTCCGCTGCAGCATGATTCCGAATAGAAACATGTAGAGA